>NZ_JBJLRD010000043.1:0-40733 GCF_050871305.1 Kineococcus gypseus
GGGGTTTTTGGTTTTTCTGGGTTTTTTTTAGTACGGCGAGTTTAATTTCCCCACCCCGCCCCGGGCCCGCCGGGGGGGCCGCGGGGGGGCCGGCGGGGGGGCGGGGCCCCCGCCCCCGCGCCACGGTGGGGGCGTGCAGACGTTCCTCCCGTACCCCGACTTCGCCCGCTCCGCGGCCGTGCTGGACGCGCCCCGGCTGGGCAAGCAGCGGGTGGAGACCCTGCAGGTGCTGCGCGCCCTGGAGCTGCCCGACTACGGCTGGGTGAACCACCCGGCGGTGCGCATGTGGCGCGGGTGCACCCCGGCCCTGGTCTGCTACGGCCTGGCGTGCGTGGACGAGTGGACGCGCCCCGGCCGCGCCGACTCCACCCGCCGGCTGATCGGCGAGTTCGCCCCCGAGGTGGTCGGGCGCCCGCAGGCCGAGCTGGCCGCCGAGGGCCTCATGCCGCCGTGGCTGGGCGACGAGCGCGTGCACCTGAGCCACCGCTCGGCGCTGCTGCGCAAGGACCCGGCGACCTACCGGCCCCTCTTCGGCGACGAGGAGCCCGACGACCTGCCCTACCACTGGCCCGACCCGCCCTCGCTGGAGCCGCGCCCGCGCGCCGGCGGCCGGCTGGTGTGGGTGGTGCGCCCCTCCGGCCCCGAGGCGCTGGCGGAGTTCCTCGCCGACGGCGTGGTCGGGCTGGGCACCGAGTCCGGCATCGACGTCGACGTGCGCCTGGCCGAGGAGGGCACCCCGCTGCGCCGCCTGCTCAAGGAGGTCGCCCCCGGCAAGCGCCCCGGCAAGGACCTGCGCGTGCTCGACACGTTCGTCCACGAGCTGGTGCCCGGCGACGAGGTCGCCCTGCCCGTCGAGCACGAGCGCGCCCTGCTGCTGGGCGAGGTCCTGGGTGAGTACGAGTTCGACGGGCGCAGGGGCGTCACCGCCCGCCACCGCCGGCGGGTGCGCTGGGGCGGGCGCGTGGAGCGCTCGGAGGTGCAGCCGCCGGCGATGCTGCAGGACCCGCGCCGGCTGTTCTGCGTCGACGTCGCCGCGTGAGCACCGCCGCGGGCGGGTAGGGGGCGCTCATGGCCGACACCGCCCTGCTCGACGTCGACGGCACCCTCGTCGACACCAACTACCAGCACTCCCTCGCGTGGTTCCGGGCCTTCCGCCGCTACGACCTGACCGTGCCCGTCTGGCGCATCCACCGCGCCGTCGGGATGGGGGGCGACCAGCTCGTGCCCGCCGTGGCCGGCGACGCCTTCGAGGGCGAGCACGGCGACGACGCGCGCGAAGCGTGGGAGGAGGAGTTCGACCGCCTGCTGCCGGAGGTGCAGCCCTTCGACGGCGCGCGCGACCTGATCGTCGAGCTGGGCCGGCGCGGCTGGGAGGTCGTGCTCGCCTCCTCCGGCGAGGGGCGGCACGTCGACGCCTTCCTGGACCTGCTCGACGCGCGCGAGCTGTGCGAGGCGTGGACGTCCTCCGACGACGCGGAGTCCAGCAAGCCCGCCCCGGACCTGTTCCAGGTGGCGCTGCAGCGCGTCGGGAGCACCTCCGGCGTCGTGCTGGGCGACTCCACGTGGGACGTCGAGGCCGCCGCCCGCGCCGGCCTGCCCGCCGTGGCGCTGCGCACCGGGGGCTACTCGGTGGAGGAGCTGCGCGGGGCCGGGGCGACGTCGGTGCACGACTCGATGCGCGACCTGATCGCCGCGCTGGACACCACCGCGCTGGCCGCGCCCTCCTGAGCGGGCCCACCCCACCGGGCCCACCCCACCGGGCCCACCCGACCGGGCCCCACCCGACCGGGCCCACCCGACCGGGCGCGACGGGCGCCGGGGCCCTTGCCCCGGCGCCGCCCGGCCCGCTACCGTCCCTGCTCGATACGCATCGACGGCGAGCGTGGGGGGAGGTCGGCGTGGCTCGGGTCCCGACCAGCAAGGACGTGGCGCGCATCGCCGGCGTCTCGCAGAGCACCGTCTCGTACGTCATGAGCGGCAAGCGGCCCATCTCGGAGAAGACGCGCCGCCTCGTCGAGGACGCCATGGCGCAGCTGACGTACCAGCCGCACGCCGGTGCGCGCGCGCTGGCCGGGCGGCGCACGAACGTGGTGGCGGCGGTGGTGCCGTTCCGCAGCGCGCCCAGCGCCCACAGCCTCATGGCGTTCGTGGAGGAGATCGCCCTGGCGGCGCGCGCCCACGACTACGACCTGCTCATCGTCACCGCGGACGAGGGCCCCGGCGCGCTGCGGCGCGTGGCCGGCAGCGCGCTGTGCGACGCGGTCGTCGTGATGGAGGTGCGCACGCACGACGAGCGCGTGGAGGTGGCGCGCTCGCTGACGCGCCCGTCGCTGTTCATCGGCTTCCCCGGCGACGCCGAGGGGCTGCACTGCATCGACTTCGACTTCGAGGGCGCCGCGCGCCTGCTGGTGGCCGAGCTCGCCGGCGTCGGCCACCGCGAGGTCGCCGTGCTGGGCTGGGAGCCGGACGCCCAGGAGCGCGGCATCAACTACCTGTCGCGCTTCCGCGGCGCCGCGCAGGAGGAGGCCGACGCCCGCGGGGTGCGGCTGCGCTGGTGCGTGGTGCCGGCGGGGCAGGAGGGCGTCGAGCGCGCGCTGGCCGACGTCCTTGACGGCCGGCGCGCGGGGCCGCCGGGCCTGCTGGCCGCCACCGGCGCGCAGGAGGCGGTCAACGCCCTGGTGCGCCGGGGCCTGGTGCCCGGGCGCGACGTGGACCTCGTGGCCCTGTCCACCGACGCGGAGGCCGAGGCGCAGCAGGTGCCGCTGACGGCGGTGTCCACGCAGCCGCGGGACGTCTCGCGGCGGGCGATGGAGTGGCTGTTCTCCCTGATCGACGACCCCGCCCAGCCCGGCGAGCTGCGCCGGGTGCCGGCGGAGCTGACCCGCCGGCGTTCCGTGCGCACCGGGCCCACCGGGCCCACCGCCGGCTGACCGACCCCTCACCCCCAGCGGGGGAGGTGCACGACCTCCATCGATACGCATCGACGGAGACGCGAGCAGGACCGCACGCCCACGACGCCGTGGGCAGGAGGAGGACGACGTGGCTCGACGAGGAACCGTGCGCGCCGGCATCGCGGCGCTGGCGCTGCTGCCCCTGGCGCTGGGCGCCTGCGGCGGCGGCAGCGGGGGCGGCACCGCCTCCGGCGACCCGAACACCCTGCGGGTGCTCGACTACCACAACGACGAACCGAACAAGACGGTGTGGCAGGGCCTGCTGGACGACTGCGGCACCGAGGTGGGGGTGAGCGTCGAGCGCGAGTCCGTGCCGGGGGAGACCCTCATCTCCAAGGTCCTCCAGCAGAGCTCCTCGCGCACGCTGCCGGACGTCCTCATGCTGGACAACCCCGACCTGCAGCAGATCGCCGCCACGGGGGCGCTGGCCCCGCTGGGCGAGTACGGCGCCAGCACCGAGGGCTACGCGCAGGGCGTCGTGGACGCCTCCACGTACGAGGGCGAGCTGTACGGCCTGCAGCCGGTGACGAACACGATCGCCCTGTTCTACAACGAGGAGGTCTTCCAGGCCGCGGGGCTGCAGCCGCCCACCACGTGGGACGAGCTGAAGACCACCGCGCAGGCGCTCACGCAGGGCGACCAGTACGGCATCGCGTTCTCGGCGATGAACAGCTTCGAGGGGACCTGGCAGTTCCTGCCGTTCATGTGGTCCAACGGCGGCGACGAGCGCGACATCGCCACCCCCGAGAGCGAGCAGGCGCTGCAGCTGTGGGTGGACCTGGTCTCCTCCGGCTCGGCCTCGAAGTCGGTGGTCACCTGGGGCCAGGCCGACGTGGCCGACCAGTTCAAGGCCGGAAACGCGGCGATGATGGTCAACGGCCCGTGGAACTTCGGCTCGCTCGCCGAGAACCCCGACCTGAAGTACGGCATCGTGCCGATCCCCGCCCCCACCGCCGGCGGCACCGTGGTCTCGCCCTTCGGCGGGGAGACGTGGACGGTGCCGCGCACCGGGGACGAGGACAAGCAGGCCAAGGCCGCGGAGTTCGTGCAGTGCCTGAACTCCGACGAGAACATGGTCGCCGCCGCCGTGGGCACGAACACCGTGCCGACCAAGCCGGCCCTGACCGAGCAGGCCGTCTCGCAGGTACCCGCCCTGGCCTCGTTCGCCGAGCAGGTGCCCGACCTGCGCTCGCGCACCGGTGAGCTGGGCGAGGAGTGGCCCGACGCCGCCACGCGCATCTACACCGCCGTGCAGAACGCCCTCGTCGGCGGCATGAGCGCCGCCGACGCCCTGCGGCAGGCCCAGGATGGCTGACGTCCGCGCCGCGGAGCGGGTGGCCGGCCGGCCGGGCGCGGCGGGGACCCCCGCCGCGCCCCGGCGGGCCCGGCGCATCACGCGCACCCGCCTGGTCGAGGCGGCGTTCCTGGCGCCCGCGGTGGTCTACCTGGCCCTCTTCTTCGGCTACCCCGTCGTCAAGAACGTCGTCATGGGGTTCCAGGAGTACGGCGCCTCCACCTTCTACACCGGTGAGGCGCCCTGGGTGGGCCTGGACAACTACGCGGCGGTGCTGTCCTCGGCCGTCTTCGATCGCGCGCTGCTGAACACCGTGCTGTTCACGGCCGGGTCCATCGCGGGGCAGTTCGTGCTGGGGCTGGCCATCGCCGTCTTCTTCCGCCGCAGGTTCCCGCTGTCGGGGTTCCTGCGCTCGCTGATCCTGCTGCCGTGGCTGATCCCCATGATCGCCGCCACCGCGGTGTGGCGCTGGATCCTGGATACCGACCACGGGGTGCTCAACCGGCTGCTGGGCCTGCTGCCGCTGGTCGAGGTGCGCCCGGACTGGCTCACGAGCACCACGCTCGCGCTCGTCGCCGTCATCGGCGTGAACATCTGGCTCGGCATCCCCTTCAACATGACCATCCTGTACGGCGGCCTGCAGGAGATCCCCGACGAGCTGTACGAGGCCGGGGCCCTGGACGGGGCGACCGGGTGGCGCGCGTTCCGCCACATCACCTGGCCGGTGCTGCGGCCGGTGGTCACCGTGGTCCTCGTGCTCGGCGTGGTCTACACGCTGAAGGTGCTCGACGTGATCCTCGGGCTCACCAACGGCGGGCCCGCGAACTCCACCCAGACGATCGCGACGCTGTCGTACGAGGTGTCCTTCCGCCAGTTCGACTTCGGGCAGGGGGCGGCGCTGGGCAACGTCCTGGTCCTGCTCTCGCTGGCCTTCGCCGTGGTCTACCTGCGGATGAACCGCCGCGCCGTGGACGAGTGAGGAGAACCGTGAGCACCGTGAGCACCGCCACGACCCCCGCGCCCACCGGCGCCCCGCCCCGCCGGCGGCCACCGCGCCGGGCGGGCCACACCGCGATCGGCGTGGGCATCGTCGCCGTGATGCTGTTCCCGCTGTACTGGATGCTCAACGTGTCCCTGCAGCCGGCCGGGGGAGCGGTGGCCACCCCGTGGCTGCCGTTCGACCTGACCCTCGACGGCTACGCCACCGCGGTCCGCGAGCAGAGCGGCAACCTCGTCACCAGCCTGCTCGTGGGCCTGGGCAGCGTGGTCTTCAGCCTGCTCGTCGCCACGCCCGCCGCCTACGCGATGGCGCAGTTCCGGCTGCGCTGGGCGACGCCGGTGCTCTTCGCCGTGCTCATCACCCAGATGGTGCCCGGCATCGTGGTGGCCAACGCGCTCTACAGCGCCTACAGCGACCTGGGCCTGCTCAACACGGTCGGCGGGCTGGTCCTGGCCGACTCCGCCGCGGGCGTGCCGTTCTCCATCCTCGTCATGCGCGCCTTCATGGCCGGCATCCCGCCCTCCATCGTGGAGGCGGCGTACGTCGACGGCGCCGGCCACGTGCGCGCGTTCGTGTCCGTGGTGCTGCCCATGGCGCGCAACGCGCTCATCACCGCCGGGCTGTTCACGTTCCTCTTCGCGTGGGGCGACTTCCTGTTCGCCCTGACGCTGACCACCACCGAGGACGTGCGCCCGGTCACCCTGAGCCTGTACACCTACGTGGGGAGCTTCGTGAACGACTGGTCCCCGATCATGGCGACGGCCGTGCTGTCGTCGCTGCCCGCCATCGCCCTGCTGCTCGTCGCCCAGCGCTACGTCGCGACGGGCGTCACCGGCGGGGCCGTCAAGTCCTGAGGGACGAGCCGGACCCGCGAGAAGTCCCGAGGAGGACCCGTGAACAACCCCGTCCGCGTCACCGTCTGGGGCGAGAACCGCCACGAGCAGCTCGAACCGGAGGTCGCGAAGCGCTACCCCGACGGCATGCACGGCGCCGTCGCCCAGGGGCTGGAGGCCCACCTGGGCGAGCGCGCCGTGGTGCGCACCGCCACCCTGGACGAGCCCGAGCACGGCCTCACCGAGGAGGTCCTGCGCACCACCGACGTCCTCACCTGGTGGGGCCACGCCGCCCACGAGGAGGTCTCCGACGAGGTCGTGGAGCGGGTGCACCGCCACGTCCTGGCCGGGATGGGCCTGGTCGTCCTGCACTCCGGCCACTGGTCGAAGATCTTCACCAAGCTCATGGGCACCTCCTGCACGCTGCGCTGGCGCTCCGAGCACGACCGGGAGCTGGTGTGGACGGTGGACCCCACGCACCCCATCGCGCAGGGCGTGCCGCAGCCGCTGATCATCGAGGAGGACGAGATGTACGGGGAGTTCTTCGACGTCCCCGCCCCCGACGAGGTCGTCTTCATCTCCTCCTTCTCCGGCGGGGAGGTGTTCCGCTCCGGCATCACCTACAGGCGCGGCCACGGCAAGGTCTTCTACTTCCGCCCCGGCGACCAGGACTTCCCCACGTACTTCCACGAGGACGTGCGCAGGGTCATCGCCAACGGCGTCGAGTGGGCGCGCACGGTGCGCCCGGAGCGGACCGACCCGGTGCTGCTGCGCTACGACACCGGGGACTTCTCCACCGGCCACGGCTACGGCGGGGCCCTGGGCGAGGACGCCCAGCAGGCGCAGCAGGAGCGGCAGGCGCAGCAGGAGCGGCAGGCGCAGGGGGCCGGCGCGTGAGCGCCCCGTTGCGCGTCGTGCTCGTCGGCGCCGGCGGCATGGGCCGGGCCTGGCTGCGCACGGTCCTCGACGACCCCGACGTCGAGCTGGCCGGCGTCGTCGACCTGGACCTGGACGTGGCCGCGGCCGCCGCGGCCGCGGCCGGGGTGCCGGACGTCCCGCTGGGCCGCGACGCCGTCGAGCTGGCGCGCGCCACCGGCGCGGAGGCGGTCGTCAACGTCACCGTGCCGCGCGCGCACCACCCGGTGACCACCGCGGCGCTGTTCGCGGGCCTGCCGGTGCTGGGGGAGAAGCCCGTCGCGGAGGACGTCGCGCAGGCCCTGTCGCTGGTGGCGGCCGCGGAGGTGAGCGGGCGGCTGTTCGTCGTCAGCCAGTCGCGCCGCTACAACGCGCACCTGCACGCCTTCCGCGAGCAGGCGCGCGTGCTCGGCGAGCTCGGCGTGCTGACCACGGAGTTCTTCAAGGCGCCGCGCTTCGGCGGCTTCCGCGAGGAGATGGACCACCCGCTGCTGCTGGACATGGCCATCCACCCCTTCGACACCGCCCGCTTCCTGCTGGGCGCCGAGCCGGTGTCGGTGTACTGCGAGGAGTTCAACCCGCCGTGGAGCTGGTACGGCGGCGACGCGGCGGCCACCGCGGTCTTCGAGATGACCGGCGGCGTGCGCTACGTCTACACCGGCAGCTGGTGCTCGCCGGGGCAGGAGACGTCCTGGAACGGGGCCTGGCGGCTGTCCGGCGCGGCCGGCACCGCCCGCTGGGACGGCGAGGCGCCCCCCGTGCTGGAGACCACCTCCGGGGCCGAGCCGGCCCCCTCGGCCGACCCCGGCCTGGAGATCGCCGGCTCGCTGCGGGCGTTCGCGCGCGCCCTGCGCACCGGCACCGCCCCCGCCTCGGGGGAGGTGCACGAGAACGTCCTGAGCCTGGCGATGGTCGAGGCCGCGGTGGCCTCGGCCGCCACCGGGGCGCGGGTGCTCGTCGACGACGTCCTGGCCCGCGCCCACGAGCGGGCGCTGGCGGCCGAGCGGCGCGAGGACGTGCGGGCGGTGCTGGCCTCGTGGACCTCGGTGCGCGCGGCGCTGGCCCCGGGCGCCGCGGCGCCCGCCGCGCAGGGCGCCCCGCGCCCGGCCGCCTGAGGAGCCCCTCGCGCCCCGGCCGCGCCCCGGCCCCGCCCCTCGCGGGGGGCCGGGGCGGGAGGGGGGGCCGGGCGGGGACGCGCCCGGGAGGGGTGTACCCGGGAGTGAACCGGGTCAGTACGATCGCGCTGACGACGAGGAGGTCCCGGGTGTCCGACCCTGCAACCAACGAACTGCCCGAGCTGGGCGTGGCCGTCGTCGGCCACTCCTTCATGGGCGCCGTCCACTCCCACGCGTGGCGCACCGTCGACCACGTCGGCGAGCCGCGCTTCCGCACCCGCCGGGTGGCCCTGGCCGGCCGCGACGCCGGCCGCGCCGCCGCCGCGGCCCGCCAGTTCGGCTGGGAGGAGGGCGTGGACGACTGGCGCACCCTCATCGAGCGCGACGACGTCCACGTGGTCGACGTGCTCACCCCCGGCGACAGCCACGCGGAGATCGCCATCGCCGCCCTCGAGGCCGGCAAGCACGTGATCTGCGAGAAGCCGCTGGCCAAGACCGTCGAGGAGGCCGAGCGGATGACCGCCGCGGCCGAGGCGGCCTCGGCGCGCGGCGTGCGCAGCATGGTGGCTTTCAACTACCGCAAGGTCCCCGCGATCGGGCTGGCCCGCCAGCTCGTCGAGACCGGCCGGCTTGGCGAGGTCCGCCAGGTGCGCGCGCTGTACCTGCAGGACTGGATCGTCGACCCGGAGTTCCCGCTGACCTGGCGGCTGCAGAAGGACCGCTCCGGCGCCGGCGCGCTGGGCGACATCGGCTCGCACATCATCGACGCCGCCCAGTTCATCACCGGGCAGAAGCTCGTGGGCGTCAACGGCACGGTGGAGACGTTCGTCAAGCAGCGGCCCGTGGAGGCCGCGCGCACGGGCGCGCAGACGGGCCTGGGCGCGCAGGCCGGCACCGAGTACGGCGAGGTCACCGTGGACGACGCGGCGGTGTTCTTCGGCCGCGGCGACGGCGGCGCCCTGATGACGTTCGAGGCCACCCGCATGGCGCTGGGCCGCAAGAACGGCATGCGCATCGAGGTCAACGGCTCGCGCGGGTCCCTCGCCTTCGACTTCGAGTCGATGAACGAGCTGCACTTCTTCGACGGCGACCTGCCCGCCGCCGAGAACGGCTTCCGCCGCATCCTGGCGACCGAGCCGGAGCACCCGGGGGTGTCGAACTGGTGGCCGGCCGGGCACGGCCTGGGCTACGACCACCCGTTCGTGCACGAGCTGCAGGAGTTCCTCGGTGCCATCGCCGACGGGCGCGACCCCAGCCCCTCCTTCGCCGACGGCCTGCAGGTGCAGAAGGTGCTCGAGGCCGTGCAGCGCAGCGCCGAGAACGCCTCCGCCTACACCGAGATCTGAGGAGCCGACGATGCCTCGTCCCGTGACCCTGTTCACCGGCCAGTGGGCCGACCTGCCCTTCGAGGAGGTGTGCCGGCTCGCCTCCGAGTGGGGTTTCGACGGGCTGGAGATCGCCACGTGGGGCGACCACCTCGACTCCACCCGCGGGGCGGTCGACGACGACTACGTCGCCGAGAAGAAGGCGGTGCTGGAGAAGCACGGCCTGCAGGTGTGGACCATCTCCTGCCACCTCGCCGGCCAGGCGGTGTGCGACCTCATCGACGAGCGGCACAAGGACATCGTGCCCGCGGCCGTGTGGGGCGACGGCGACCCCGAGGGCGTGCGCCAGCGCGCCGCGGAGTACGTCAAGGACACCGCCCGCACCGCGGCCAGGCTGGGCGTGAAGACCGTCACCGGGTTCACCGGCTCCTCGATCTGGCACACGGTGGCGATGTTCCCGCCCACCCCGGAGTCGATGGTGGCGCGCGGCTTCCAGGACTTCGCCGACCGCTGGAACCCCATCCTCGACGTCTTCGACGAGGTGGGCGTGCGCTTCGCCCACGAGGTGCACCCCAGCGAGATCGCCTACGACTACTGGACGACGAAGCGCGCGCTGGAGACCATCGGCCACCGCCCCGCGTTCGGGCTGAACTTCGACCCGAGCCACTTCGTGTGGCAGGACCTCGACACGGTCGGTTTCCTGCGCGACTTCGCCGACCGCATCTACCACGTGCACTGCAAGGACTCCAAGAAGCAGCTCGACGGCCGCGCCGGCCGGCTGGGCTCGCACCTGCCGTGGGCGGACTCGCGCCGCGGCTGGGACTTCGTCTCCGTCGGGCACGGCGACGTGCCGTGGGAGGCGATCTTCCGCCAGCTGAACCAGATCGGCTACGAGGGCCCCACGAGCGTGGAGTGGGAGGACGCCGGCGTGGACCGCCTGCGCGGCGCCCCCGACGCCCTGGCCTTCGTGCGCCGGGTCGGCGAGCTCATCCAGCCGCCCGCCGCGGCCTTCGACGCGGCCTTCAGCTCCAGGAGCTGAACCGCCCCCGGTGACCGCGGGCACCACTCGCGGTCACCGGGCGCAGTCCTGCCACTTCGGTGTGGCGTGGGTCACAGCCACCGTGCGGGCGTTGCGCGGACTGCTTGTGTCGATCCCATGACGACGTCCCCCCGCCGCCACCTCCGCCGCCTGCGCCCCCTGCGCACCGCGGCGGCCGTCCTCCTCGCGGCCGCCCCCGCCGCCCCCGCCGTCGAGCTGCTGCGCTCCCCCGACGCGCCGCCCGCCACCGGTGCCCAGCTCGTCCTCGAGCGCACCAACGCCGCCCGCGCCGACGCCGGCTGCGCGCCGCTGACCGAGAGCGCAGCCGTGACCGCCACCGCGGCCGCCCACAGCGCCGAGATGGCCGCCACCGGGGTGCTCACCCACGTCGGCCTCGACGGCAGCTCGCACCGCGTGCGCCTGGCCGCCGGCGGTGTGCAGGCCCCGCGCACCGCCGAGAACGTCGCGCAGGGCTACGACGCGGCCTCGGTCGTCGACGCCTGGCTGGCCAGCCCCGGCCACCGCGCCAACATCCTCGACTGCACCCTGACCCTGGTGGGCATCGCCGAGGCCGCCGGCACCGACGGCCCCTACTGGACGCAGGTCTTCGCCGGCTCCTGAGCCGGCGCCCGAGGGGCGCCGCGGCGCGGGCCGGGGCATGCTGCCGGTGCGGCCGCGCGCCGCGGGAGCCGGGCGCCGAGGTGCTGCGTCGGACCCGGGGCGCACCCCGCGCGCCGCGGCCGGAGCCTGGGAGGACGACGTCGTGTCGGGAGCGCAGTGGTGGCAGCAGTTCGCCACCCCCCTCGCCGGTGCGCGCCCCGCCGCGCCCGCCGCCCCTCCCGCCGCGCCCGTTCCGTCCACCGCCGCGCCGGCCGCGGCGCCCCCGGTCGTGCGCGCCGCCGCCCGGCCCGCCCGGCGACCGCGGGCACCGCGCGGGCTGCGCGCGCTGCAGGCGCTGAGCGCCGTCCTGGGCCTGCTGCTGCTCGTGCAGCTCGCCCTGCTGGGGTTGCGCGCCGCCGGGGCCACCGAGGTGCTGCTCGGCGCACCCGCCGGCGCCGGCGCCCCCGCGGCGGTGGGCGCGGCGGTGGGTCCGGCCCCCGCGGTGGGCGCCGAGCGGGGCGGCGGCGCCCGCGCGCAGGGGGCCGCCCTGGCCGAGCTGCAGCGGCTGCGCGAGCAGGGCCTGGCCGGGCACGCCCCGCGCGGGCAGTGGGCCGCGCAGCTGGCCGCCAAGAGCGTGGGCACCACCGACGCCGGGCAGCGCGCCGCCAACGGCAGCAGCACCTTCTACGCCGCCGACATCCTCGCCCAGTCCCGGCAGCTGGCCTCGGGCCTGGCCGGGCCGGACGTCTTCGTCCTGGCCAGCACCGACTTCGGCGAGCGCGCCGTCGACGCGCGCGGCAACCCGTTCTGGACGACGTTCGCCGCCGGGCCCTTCGCCGACGCCGGGGACGTGCGCGCCTGGTGCGACAGCGTCTTCGCCGCCGTGCCCGCCGGCGAGCGCGCCAACGCGTGCTTCCCGCGGCAGCTCACCGCCCCCTGAGCCGCCCCCCTGAGCCGCCCCCGGGCCGCCCCCTCACAGCGACAGGCTGGGGTGCAGCTGCGCCACGGTCCAGGTGCGCCGGCGGTGGCAGGCCAGCACCGTCACGCCCAGCGCGAGCACCGCGAAGGCGACCAGGACGGCCGCGTCGAGCAGCACCGGGCCCGCCGGCCCGCCGGCGACGAGGTGGCGCAGGCCGTCGGTGGCGTGGGTCATCGGCAGCCAGGGGTGCACGGCCCCGAAGAAGGCCGGGGAGGTGCCCACCGGGTACGTGCCGCCCGCGGAGGTCAGCTGCAGCACCAGCAGCACCAGCGCCACCAGCCGCCCGGCCCCGCCGAGCAGGGCCACCAGGCACTGGTGCAGCGCCGTGGACGTCACCGCCACCAGGGCCGCGAACGCCACCGTCGCCGCCGGCGCGGGCGAGGAGATCCCCACGCCCAGCAGCAGCACCGCCACGAGCACGACCGCCTGCAGCACCCCCAGCAGCGCCCCGGGCAGCAGCCCGGCCAGCGCGGTGCGCAGCGAGCCGGCCGTGGAGGCCAGCGCCCGCGGCGAGACGGCCCGCAGCACCATGTACGTGACCATGCCGCCCACCCACAGCGAGACGGGCACGAACAGCGGCGCCAGGCCGTCGCTGTAGCGGGGCATGGCGTGCTCGCGCACCCGCTCGGCCACCACCGGGGTGGCCGCCACCTCGGCGCGGCGCCCGGCCTCGGCGGCGGTGGGCGCGGGCACCGCGTCGCGCCCCTCGCGCAGCCGGTCGGCCAGCGCCGCGGCGCCCCCGGCCAGCCGCCCGGTGCCGGCGGCGAGGTCGTCGGCGCCGGTGCGCGCGCGGGAGGCGGCGCCCAGCAGGTCGCCGGCGCCGTCGTCGACGCGGGCGGCGCCCGCGGCCAGCGCGTCGGCGCCGTCGGCGGCCGCGCGCGCCCCCCGCTCGAGGTCGCCGGTGCCGGTGGCCAGCGCGGCGGCGCCGTCGGCGGCCGCGGCGGTGCCGTCGCGCAGGGCGGGGGCGGCCCCGGCCAGCGCGGCCGCGCCGCCGGCGACCTCGGCGGCCCCGTCGGAGACCCGCCGCGCCCCGGCGGCCAGGGCGTCGACCTGCCCGCGCACCCGGTCGGCGGCGGCCGTCAGGTCGGTGCCGGCCAGCGCGGCGCGCAGCTGCTCCAGGCGCGCCACCGCGGCGGCGAGGTCGGCGTCGCCGGGGTCCGCGGCGGCCAGCGCGCGGGCGCGCACCAGCAGCTCGTCGACGGCGGGCAGCGCGGCGGCGGCGTCGGCGCCCAGCTCGTCCACCTGCTGCGCCGCGGCGGCCAGCTCGCCGGTGGCGCCGGCCAGCCCGTCCGCGCCGGCGGCCACGGCGCCGGCGCCCTCGGCCAGCCGGGCGGTCCGCGCGGGCAGGTCCGCGGTGCCCGTGCGCAGCCGCTCCAGGCCGGTGCTCAGGGACGCCGCCCCGGCGGCGGCGCCGCCCGCGCCCTCAGCGAGGTCCGCGGTGCCGCCGGCCAGCTGCGCCGCGCCGGCGCGCAGCGCACCGGTGCCGTCGGCGAGGTCCGCCGCGCCGCCGCCCAGGGCCCCCAGGCCCACCACGAGCGAGCGGGCGCCGTCGTCGGCGGCGCGGGCGCCGTCGGCGAGCTCCCCGGCGCCGTCCGCCGCCTCGCCCAGGGCGTCGTGGACCGGGGTGAAGGAGACGAGCACGCCCTCGACGTAGCCGCGCGTGACGCCGGTGGCCACGTCGGTGCGGATCGAGGCGGTGACGCTGTTGACCACCTGCCCGACGACGTAGTTGCCGGCGTCGTCGGTGGTCACGCTCAGGCGCGCCTGCCGCGGCTCGTCCCCGCCGGCGGAGGCCAGCGCCTGCGAGAAGCCCTCCGGCACGCGCAGCACGGCCGCGTAGGTGCCGTCCTCCAGCCCGCGGCGCGCCCGCTCCTCCGTGGCGCTCTCCCACGTGAAGCCGGCGTCGGCGTCCGGGCCGGTCAGCGTGCGCACCAGGTCCGCGCCGGCGTCCACGGTGCGCGCGGTGCCGTCGGCGCCGGTGACCCGCGCGGGCCGGTCGGCGTCGACGACGGCGGCGCGCAGGTCGCCCAGCCGCCCCACCGGGTCCAGGTTCGCCGCCAGGTACAGCCCGCCGTAGACGAGCGGCACGAGCACGACCGCCACCAGCGCCAGCCGGGTGACCAGCGCGCGGCGGAAGCGGGCCAGCTCCAGGCCGGGCAGGGAGAAGACGGGCATCACAGGTCCTGGAGGTCGAGGAGGACGGTGCCGCCACCGGCGCCGTCGGGCAGGTCGGGGTCGGGCAGGTCGGGGTCGTCGGTGCAGCTGGCCACGACGGTCAGCGGCTCGGGGGAGGTGCGCTGCAGCGCGCCCAGCGCCCGCCACGCGCGGCGGCGGTCGTCCGCGCGGCGCAGGGCGTCGACGTCGTCGACGACGAGCAGGGCGGGCCGGCCCACCAGGGCCAGCACGACGCCCAGCGCCAGGCGCTCCAGCGCGTCGAGGTCGCTGACGAACGCGCGGCGGTGCAGGACGGGCGCGGGCCCGCCGGCCCGCGGGGTTAGCGCCACGACCCGCTCGACGCGCTCGAGCTGCGCCTCGACCTGCGCGCGGGTGGCCCACGGGCGCCACCACGGCTGGTGCAGCACCACGCGCTCGGCGACGTGCTGCTCGACCGTCAGGGCGTCGTCGAGGTCGTTCACGCCGCGCACCTCGGCCAGCGCGGCGCGCCGGCGCACGGCCGCGGCGCGCGCCGGCAACGGCTGGCCGAGCACCCGCAGGGAGCCGGCGGTGGGGCGCATCCGCCCGGCCAGGGTCAGCAGCAGCGAGGTCTTCCCGCTGCCGCCGCCCCCGCGCACCACGAGCAGCGAGCCGGCCGGCACGTCCAGGTCCACGCCGGCGAAGACCTCGCGGCCGCCGCTGCGCAGGCCCAGGCCGCGGGCCCGCACGGCGGCCGCGCCGTCCGGGGCGCCGTCCGGGGCGCTCACCGCGGCACCCCCGCGCCGCCGGCGCGCTCGCCGGGGGCGGGCTCGCCGGAGGGCGCGGAGAACGCCTCCAGCACGGCGGTGACCAGCCGCACCTCGAAGGCGCGGTCCGGGCCGCGCCCGCCCGCCGGCCCGGGGGAGGCGCCGGGGGCGGTGGCGCCCTCGTGGGCGGCCAGGACGGCGCGCGCCAGCTCGCCGGCGCCGGTGGCCGGGCGCCGCCCGGCGCGGGCCAGGCCGTCGGCCAGCAGCGGCGCCAGCCCCTGCAGCAGCCGCTCGCGGGCGCTGGCCAGCACCTCGGCGGCCGCGGGGCTGCGCAGCGCCTGCGCGGAGAACTCCGCGCGCACCGCCCGCCACGGGGCGTCCACCGGCAGCAGCTCCAGCACGCGGGCGACGAGACCGGGCAGCGGGCCGGGACCGGCGGGGTCCCCGGGCACCCCGGACGCCCCGGGCACCGCAGGCACCTCCGGGCCCGCCAGCTGCGCCTGCACGTGCTCGAGCACCCGCGCGGCCCGCCGGGCGTACAGGGCGGCCACCACCTCGTCCATGCTCTGGAAGTTGGAGTAGAAGGCGCCGCGGGTGTAGCCGGCGCGCTCGCACACGCCCTCGACGCTGCTGCGGGCCAGGCCCTGCTCGGCCAGCAGCTCCAGGGCGGCGTCCAGCAGGCGCGCGCGGGTCTGCTCGCGGCGGCGGGTGGTGCGCGGGCCGGCGGTGCGCGGCGGGCTCGCGGCGGCGTCGGTGGTCACCGCGCGAGCCTAGCCCCCGCCGATGCAGAACGTATCCGATGCACCGTGCACGCGACGGGCCGCGCAGGGCCCCGGGGGGCTCCCGCACGTGCAGGACCTGTGCGCACCCGCCCGTTCGGTCCGGGGACGTCGCCGCGTCTGCCTAGGCTGGTCCCGCGCAGCGCGACGGGGGTCGCGCGGGGGTGAGCGGGGGACGAGCACGTGCACGAGCGGGTGGACCGGCCGGCGGAGCAGGACACGGCGCCGGGCCGGCGGCACGGACCCCGGCGGCGCACCCGCGCGCTCGTGGGCCTCGGTGCCGGCGTGGCCGTGCTCGCCGGCGGGTACGCCGCCGCGGCGCTGGCCCTGGGCGGGCAGGCCCCGCGCGGCACCACCGTGCTCGGCGCCGACGTCGGCGGCCTGGACCGCGCCGGCGTCGAGCGCGCGCTGGCCGCCCCGGTGGCCGCCGTGCGCGCGCAGCCGCTGCCCGTGCGCGTCACCGGCGCCGGCGAGGTGGTCGAGGCCACCGTCGACCCCGCCGCCAGCGGCCTGGACGTCGACGTGCCCGCCACCGCCCGCGCCCTGACCGGGCCGGCCTGGCACCCGCGCGACCTGTGGCGCCACGTGGCCGGCGGGCGGGCCGAGCGGCCCGTCACCGACGTCGACCCCGCCGCCCTGCGCGCCGGCCTGCAGCCGCTGGCCGAGCGCGTCGAGCGCCCCGCCGTCGAGGGCGCCGTGGTCTTCGAGGTGCGCCCGGGCGCCGCCGGCGCCCCGCCGGCGGTCGTGCCGGTGCCCACCGAGCCGGCCGCCGGCCGCGCCCTGGACACCGCCGGCGCCGCCGAGGCCCTCGCCGCCGCCTGGCCGGCCGCGCAGCCGGTGCAGGTGCCCGCCCGCGCCGTCGAGCCGCAGCTGGAGCCCGCCGACGTCAGCGCCGCGGTCGAGGAGCTGGCCCGCCCGGCGGTCGCCGCCGACCTCGTCGTCGCCGGCGGCGGGCGCGAGGCGGTGCTCACCCCCGCCGCCCTCGCCCCCGCGCTGGCGGTGCGGGCCGTGGACGGCGAGGCGCGCCTGGTCGCCGACGGCGCCGTGCTGGAGGCCGCCGTGCTGGCCGCCGACCCCGCCTTCGAGGCGCCCCCGCAGGACGCGCGCATCGAGGTCGTCGACGCCCGCCCGCGGGTGGTGCCCTCCGTCGACGGCACCGACGTCGAGCCCGCCGCCCTGGCCGCGGCCGTCACCGACGCCCTCACCGCCCCGCCCGCGAGCGCCCCGCCCGCGAGCGCGCCCGCGGGCCCCGCGCCGGCGCCGCGCCGCGCCGAGGTCCCGCTGGTGGCCGGCGCGCCCGCGCTGAGCACGCGGGAGCTGGAGGAGCTCGGCGTCGTCGAGCAGGTCTCCACCTTCACCACGAACCTCACCGCCGACCGCGGGCGCACCGAGAACATCCGCATCGCCGCCGCCGCGGTGGACGGCACGCTGCTGCGCCCGGGCGAGGAGTTCTCCCTCAACGACACCGTCGGCCAGCGCACCGCCGCGCGCGGGTACAACCGCGCCCCGGTCATCTCGAACGGGCGCCTCGTGGACGACTACGGCGGCGGCGTCTCGCAGCTGTCCACCACGCTGTTCAACGCGGTGTTCTTCGCCGGCCTGGACGAGATCGAGCACAAGCCGCACTCGTTCTACATCTCCCGCTACCCCGAGGGGCGCGAGGCGACGATCGACTGGCGCAGCATCGACAACCGGTTCCGCAACGACTCCGGCCACGGCGTGTTCATCACCGCCGGCATCAGCGGCAACCAGCTGACGGTGTCGATGTACGGCACGAAGCGCTGGGACGTGCGCGCGGAGAAGAGCCCGCGCTTCAACGCGCGCGCCCCGCGCACCGTGTACGACACGGACTCGGACTGCTCGCCGCAGTCGGCCAACCCCGGCTTCGACGTCACCGTCACCCGCGTCATGACGCCGGTGGGCGGCGGTGCCGAGCAGCGCGAGAGCTGGACGACGCGCTACAACGCGCAGAACCGCGTCGTGTGCGGGCCGGACCCGGCCACGGTGCGCCGCGCGTCGCCCTCGCCGTCCGCGTCGCCCTCCCCGTCGGCGTCGCCGGCGCCGAGCGCACCGGCCCCCGCCCCGGCGGCGCCGCCCGCCGGGTGAGCCGCCGGGTGAGCCGGCGGGTCGGCCGCCGGGTGGGCGGTCGGGCGGACCGCCCGGTGCGCGGGGCGGGGTGTTGGATGGCGCGGTGAGCACGCACCGCCTGGACCCGCACCCGGACCTCCTCACCGACGTGTTCGACCCCTCGCGCGCGCCGGTGCTGACCGTGCGGCCCGGCGACGACCTCGTCGTGCGCACCCTGGACTGCAACGGCCACCTCGGGCGCATCACCGGCGGGGAGGACCCGCCGCGCGCGTTCGCCTCGCGGCGCGGGCACTGCCTGGCCGGGCCGATCGCGGTCGAGGGCGCGCGCCCCGGCGACGTGCTGGCGGTGACGTTGCGCTCCCTGCGCACCGACGGCTGGGGCTGGACGGCCGCCGGGACGCCCACCCCCCTCAACGAGCGCCTGGGCACCACCGAGCCCACCCGCCTGCTGTGGGAGGTCGACGACGAGAGCGGCACCGCCGTGGACGCCGACGGCTTCCGGGTGCGCACCGCGCCGTTCCTCGGGGTGGTGGGCACCACGCCCGCCGAGCCGGGGGAGCACTCCACGATCCCGCCGCGCCCGGGCACCGGCGGCAACGTGGACTGCCGCTCCCTGGTGGCGGGCAGCACGCTGTTCCTGCCCGTGCAGGTCGACGGCGCCCTGCTGTGCCTGGGCGACGGGCACGCCGCCCAGGGCGACGGCGAGGTGTGCGGCACCGCCGTGGAGTGCGGGATGACCACGGAGCTGACCGTGGACCTCGTGGCCGAGCCCGCCCTGCCCGGCGTGCACGCCACCACCCCCGAGGGGCGCATCGCGTTCGGCTTCGACGCCGACCTCAACGCCGCCACCGCCGCCGCGCTCGACGCGATGACCACCTGGATCGCCGCCGACCTCGGCGTCGGGCGCACCCGCGCGCTGGCGCTGGCCAGCACCTGCGTGGACCTGCGCGTCACCCAGGTCGCCAACGGCACCTGGGGCGTGCACGCCCTGCTGCCGCACGGCGCGCTGACGCGCGGCTGACCCGCGCCCGGCCCCGCCCGGCCCCGCCCGGCCCGCGCCCGGGGCGCCGGCCCTTCCCCCGCGCCCCGGCGCCTGCCACGCTGCGACCAGCGCCCCCCGCGGGGCCGCCGCGGGCGGCCGGGGGGCGGGACGGAGGTGGTCGCGGTGACGCTCTTCCTGCTCCTCGTCGTGGTGGTCCTCGTCGTCGCGCTCGTGGCCCGCTGGGCCGGCAGCGCGCCCGCCCGGCGCGTGCGGCACGACGACACCGGCGCGTGGGGCGCCGGCTACGGCGCCGCCTGGTGGAGCTCGGACGGCGGCCCCTCCGACGGCGGCGGGTTCGGCGGCGGCTTCGGCGGCGGCGGTGGTGGCGGAGGGGACGGTGGCGGCGGCTGCTGAGCCGGCGCCTCAGCCGAGCAGCGGCTCCGGGCGCGCGCTCGCCCGCCCGCCCGCCGTGCACGGCCCCCCGCCCGCGGGGGTCACTCCTCGGGGGGGACGGGCCACAGGTCCAGGTCGACCCGCAGGCCGGGCAGGGCCCGCTCCAGCTCCGCGCGCAGCCGCTCGCCCTCGTGGGCGTAGCGCTCGCACGAGTGCGGCGAGTCCCACCCGCACAGGTCGGCGGGGTGGTGCTCGTCGAAGTAGGCCTGCCAGCGCAGCAGGCCCGTGCGCAGGGTCTCGTCCAGGCCGAGGTCGTCCAGGTGGGTGGTCGACAGCACGAAGGCGCCCACGTCCGCCGGGGCCCACACGGGCGTCGGTGCCTGGTAGTCGCTCATGAGGCGCAACCGCTCGAACACGACGTCGAGGGTAGGTCCTGCCGGCGCGCCGGCGAACCGGGCGGTCCCGGACCACGGCCGGGCCGCGGGCGCTCAGCGCAGCGTGGTGGTCACCTCCCCGGTGGACGGGCGCAGCACCAGGTGCCCGCGCTCGAAGTCCTGGCGCACCCGGTCGGCGCCGTCCTCGCGCTCGGGACCCACCGGGTAGCCCAGCGGCCCGGCCTCCCAGCCGGAGGCGCCCCACGCCTCCAGCAGGCGCCCGGCCACCCGGTGCGCCCCGGTCGGCTCCGACCAGTACACGGTGCCGTGCTCGAAGCGGCTGAAGCGCCCGCGCCCGTCGGGGGTGGGCAGCTCCCCGCTGACGGGCAGCCCCAGGGGCCCGGCCTCCCAGCCCAGGCGCTCCCACGTGCCGCGGATCGCGCCGAGCACCGCGTGGGCGCCGGTGGCCGGCGACCAGTACACCGAGCCGCGCTGGAAGTGGGTGAAGCGCGCGCGCCCGTCGGGGGTGCCCAGCTCGTCGGTGACCGGGTAGCCCAGCGGGCCGGTCTCCCAGCCCAGGCGCTCCCACGCGTCGCGGACCGCCCCGCGCACCTCGTGCGCGCCGGTGGCCGGCGACCAGTACACCGAGCCGCGCTCGAAGCGGTTGAAGCGGCCCTCGCCGTCGGGGGTGACCCGCTCGTCGGTCAGCGGGTAGCCCAGCGGGCCGGTCTCCCAGCCGGTGCGGGCGAACACGTCGCGGATCGCGCCGTGCACCTCGTGGGCGCCGGTGGCGGGGGAGGCGTGGATCGAGCCGCCCTCGAAGTGCTGGTAGCGCCCGTCGCCGCGCGCGGTGGGCAGCTCGGGGGTGCGCGGCTCGCCGAGCACGCCGCCCTGCCCGCCCAGCGCGGTGTAGCGGCTGCCGATGGGCGTGCAGTCCTCCAGCGAGGGCGCCCCGTGGCTGCCGGTGCGCTGGTCGGTGGCGCTCGTGGTGGAGCAGTCCCACGCCGGGATGCGCCACGGCGGGGTGCAGGTGACCACCCGGCACCACACCGGCCCGGTGCAGCGCACGTCCTGGCTGCACTGCCCGTAGCGGAAGCGGTTGCAGCACACCTTGCGCTGGTCGCACTGACCGGCCGGGCCGCACCCGCACGAGCACGACGTGCAGCCCTCCGCGCAGAACGTGCTGCGCCCGCTGCACCCGCACGAGCAGTAGCTGTGGCAGTCGACGTAGTAGCGCGCCCCGCCGCAGCAGAACCCCGACCCGTCGGACTTCCACCACCCGCCCACCAGGCTGCCCGGCGGGCACCGGTTCACCCCGCCGTTGATGGTGGCGCAGAAGACCGTGTAGCCCGACGAGCAGGTCGAGTCGATCCCGCACACCGCCGCGTACGCGCTGACGGGGCGGGTCAGGAACCCCCACGGGCCCACCGCCACCGCCGAGCCCACCACCGCGGTGCGCGCCAGGAACCCGCGCCGGCTGGTGCGCGCGGCCAGCGCCCCGGCCAGGCGGTCCACGACCGCGCCCAGCCTGCCCGTGCCGCCGCCCACCGGCGGCGCGCCCGCCGCGCTCGTGGCCCCCGCCGTCCCCCCGGCCTGCGCGGCCGTCCCCTCCAGCACCGTCACGACTCCACCCCCGCCTCGAGCACCAGCGTCGCCAGCACCTGCCGCAGCCGCGGCAGCAGCTCCACCCGGCGCGCGTGGCTGCCCAGCACCACGTACAGGCAGAACGCCCGCCCGCCGACCTGGAAGAACCACTGCGCCCCGGACTGCCCCGCGATCGTGCGCTGCAGCTGCGCGGGGTCGAAGTCCGCCGCCGAGGGCCGCGGCAGGCCCCGGTCGGCGAACAGCGCCGTCGAGCACGCCGCCGGGTCGTGCTCGAACAGCGAGACGAACAGGTCCTCCGAGCTCAGCAGCGCGGTCACCCCGCCGCCGAAGTCGCCGCGCTCGCGCGGCAGCGGCACCGTCGCCGCGTGCAGCACCGGGCGCACCCGCGCGCCGGGCGCGTGCTCCTCCCCGCTGCGGCGCGTGATGCGCACCTCCCACCCGGCCGGCGCGTCCACGCCGATGCCATGCGCCTTCAGCTCCACCGCGACCCCCCGCTCGACGCCGAACCGCTGCTCACGCTGTCCTCCTGCTCATGCGGTCGCCAGGGCCGCGACCTGCGCCGCGGCGGCCAGGGCGAGGGCCCCCGAGGTCAGGGCCGCCGCCGCGCGCGCGGTGCGCGCGTGCCGCTCCAGGCGCCGGTGCGCCCGGGTCAGGCGCTGCGGCGTGGTCACCGAGCGCAGCGCCAGCACGGGCAGCGCCCGCACCGCGCCGAACGTCAGCCCCACCGCCGCGCCCGCGAGCGGGCCGCCGGCCAGCACCGCCAGCGCCAGCGCCGCGTACAGCACGGGGGAGGTGACGATGGTGACCACCCCGACGCCGAGCTGGGCGCCGTAGCCGACCCCGTAGACCCAGCCGCGGTAGCGGTGCAGCCAGTCCTCGTCCACCTGCCGCCGCCACGTCGGCAGCTGCGGCAGCCGGCCCGTCTCCACCGCCACCGACACCGCCGCGAACACCGCCAGCAGCGCCGTGGCCGCCAGCGCCGCGGCCCGCCGCTCCAGCGGCAGCAGCGCCCCGGCCAGCCCCAGCAGGGCGCCCAGCGCCAGGCCGCCGGCGGCCGAGCCGGTCAGGTAGGCCGCCACCGTCACCGGCCAGCGGCTCGCGCGTCCCCGCTCGCCGAGCGGGGTGATGCTCGAGAGCATCGACTCGCCTCAAGGCGACCAGGTCGAGCGCAGCGCCGCCACCGTCGCGGTGGGCAGGCCCACCAGCAGCGCCCAGGTGCCCGGGTCCACGCGCGGCCCGCTCAGCCCCGCGCCCGCGGCGCGTCGCCCGGGGCGCTCAGCTCGTCGGCGGTCAGGTCCAGGCTGGGGTGGCCGGGGACGATGCCGGCGGCCAGCAGCTCGCGGTCGGCGCGCGCCTCGCGGTGGGCGCCGTCGCCGGCGTCCTCGCCGTGCGCGCCGTGGTCGTGGCCGTGCGCGTGGTCGTGCCCGTGGTCGTGCCCGTGGCCGTGCTCGTGGCCGCGCCGGGCCAGGGCGCCGTCCCCGGTGGCCTCGCCGACCAGGCGCTCCACCTGCTCCCACGACGTGGCGCTGCCCTCGCCGGAGACCCGGCCGGTGGCGCCGTCGACGAGCACGAAGTACGGCGAGCCGGGCACCTCGTAGCCCTCCCACGCCGAGGTGGACATCACCACGTCCAGCCCGTCCCCGGCCAGGCGGCGCACCGCGCTGGCGCTCTCGCGCTCGGCGCCCTGCGTGAGCACCAGCAGGCGCGCGCCGGCCGGCAGCCCGGCCCCGCCGGCCTCGCGGAAGCGGTCCCAGAACCCGCGGCAGGTCAGGCAGCCGCTGGAAAGGAACGCCAGCAGCGTGCTCGCCCCGGTGCCCACCGCCACCTGCGCGGCGTCGCCGTCGGGCGTGCTGCCGCTGACGTCCGGCGCCCGGGTGCCCGTGACCCCCGCGGGACCGACCACGCCCGGACCCATCCCGAACGGCACGTCCACCGGCCCGGCGCTGCGCGGGGCGGTGTCCTCGCGCCCGGCGCCCAGCGCGTGCAGGGAGCGCAGCACCTCCGCGTGGCTGCGCAGCAGGCCCACCACGAGCAGGCCCAGCAGCGCCACGGCCAGCGCGAGGGCGATCACGACGGCGAGCAGGACGGTGGTCACGAGGCCCTCCCGGGGGCGGTGCGCAGGGGTCGGCGCGCGGCGGCCAGCCGCGGCAGCGCGGTCAGGGACAGCAGGGCCAGCCACGCCACGAGCGCGGTCAGGCCCGCGGCCGCGGCGGCGGCCGGCGCGCCGGCGGCCAGCAGGCCCGCCGCGCCGGTGGCCGCACCGCCCGCGGTGCCGGCGACGGCCGTGCCGGCGCTCGCGGCGGCCAGCAGCGCGGTGACGACCACGTGGGTGCGGGTGGGCGGCAGGTCCGGCTCCCCGAAGCAGCCGCACGAGCTCAGCGGCGCGTCGCGCACCAGCGCCACCACGACGAAGGCGGTGAAGCCCGCGTACGCCGCGGCCACCGCCCACGCCGCGCCGGGGGCCCCGGCCAGCGCCGCCAGCGCCAGGGCCACCTCGCCGGCGCCCAGCAGGCGCACCGCGCCGGTGCCGGCGGGCAGGTGCTGGGCGCGCAGCGCCCGCGCGGTGCCGTCCGGGCGGCGCAGCTTCGCCACCCCCGCCACCAGCAGCAGCGCGCAACCCGCCAGGTGCGGCAGCAGCGTCGCGGTCACAGCGGACACGTTGTGTGACGAGCGGGTGCGCGGTCAAGCGCTTCGGCCACACTGGCGCGCACCACCGGGTCCGAGGGGACCCGCACCGCAGCAGGAGGACCCCGTGCACGACAGCGACCCCACCGCCCCCGGCAGCGTCGCGGCGGGCACCGCGCCCGGCCCGCACGGGCCCGTCGAGGTGCGCACCTACCGCCCGCGCGGCGAGCCGGTCTCGGCGTTCGTGTGGGCGCACGGCGGCGGGTTCGCCGCCGGCGACCTGGACATGCCGGAGTCCGACGCGGTGGCGCGCAGCCTGCAGGACGCCGGCCACCTCGTCGTCGCCGTGGGCTACCGCCTGGCCGGCGAGGGCACCCGCTGGCCGGTGCCCTCCGACGACGTGCTGGCCGCCTGGAGCTGGGGCCGCGAGCTGGCCGCCGCCTCCGGCGTGCCCGCCTCGCGCACCTTCCTCGGCGGCGCCAGCGCCGGCGGCAACCTCGCCGCCGGGGCCGTGCTGCGCCTGCTCGACGTCGGCGGCGACCTGCCCGCCGGGGTGGTGCTGGCCTACCCGACCCTGCACGCGGTGCCGCCGGTGGCCTCCGCGGCCGCCCGGCACGCGGCGGCGACCCTGCCGCCGGGGGAGGAGCGCTGGGAGCCGCCGGCGGTGGCCGAGATGTACACCCGCTACGTCGGCGAGGGCCTGGACTCCGCGCCCGCGGCGGTCACGCCCGGCACCGCCCCGCTGGAGGGCTTCCCGCCCACGTTCGTCCTCGTCAGCGAGGCCGATGGGCTGCGCGGCTCGGCAGAGGAGTTCGCCGCCCGCCTGGTGGGCGTGGGCGTGCCGGTGACGTGCGTGGTCGAGCCCGGCACCCGCCACGGGCACCTGAACCGCCCCGAGGAGCCCGCCTGCGCGGCCAGCCTGCGCCGCGTGGACACCTGGCTGCGCACCGCTCCCGACCTCACCGGCCCGGCCTGAGCGGCGCGGGCGCCCCCGCGGCCCGGGCCCGCCGGGCGCGCTGCGCCGCACGGGTGGGGCGGCGCGCGCGGGGGTGCGCCCGGCGCCGCGGCGGTGCTACCCATCAGGGGTGAGCCGTCGCCTCCTGCTGACCCGATCGCTGCTGCGCGGCGCCTGGCTCGGCGGTGGGCTCAGCGCCGTGGCGCTGAGCTCGCTGTGGGCGCTCGTGGCGCTCGGCGGCGTCGCCGGCCCGGTGCACGAGGTGCCCGCCGCGCTGCTGCCGGTGCCCGTGGCGGCCGCGGTGCCGCTGGGCGCGGCGCTCGGCGCCGCCGCCCGGGTGGGCGCGGCGCTGGTGCTGCTGACCTGGTCGCGCGGGCACCTGCGCGTGCACCCGGCGCGGGTGGTGCTGGCCGCGCTGCTGGCCCGCGACGCGCGACGGCGCCCCGCGCGCTGAGCGCGGGGCGCCGTCCGGGCGTCAGGAGCGGGTCAGCGCCCGGTCACCAGCGGCCGTGCACGTGCTCGGCGACGAGCTCGTCGTAGACCGCGCGCACCGCGCGCTGCTGCTCGTCGGTGGGGGCGGGCAGGTCCGCCGCGGAGGCGTTGCGGCGGGCCTGGTCGCCGTTGCGCGCGCCGGGGATGACGACGCTGACGCCGGGCTGCTCGACGATCCAGCGCAGCGTGAACGCGGCCAGCGGAGCGTCGCCGGCGACCTCGGCGAGCCGGCGCGCGGCCTGCACGCCCACCTCGAAGGGCACGCCCGCGAACGTCTCGCCGATGTCGAACGCCCCGCCCTCGCGGTTGTAGGTGCGGTGGTCGTCCGCGGCGAACGTGGTGCTCTCGTCGTACTTGCCCGACAGCAGCCCGGAGGCCAGCGGCACGCGCACCACCACGCCGACGCCGGCCTCGGCGGCGGCGGGCAGGAACTCCGCGACCGGCTTCAGGCGCAGCGGGTTCAGGATGATCTGCACGCTGGCCACGTGCGGGCGGGCCACGGCGGCCAGGCCCTCGGCCACCGTCTCCACCGACACCCCGTAGGCGGCGGTGCGCCCCTCCTGCACGAGGGTGTCCAGCGCGTCGAAGACCGCGTCGGTGGCGTACACCTGCGACGGCGGGCAGTGCAGCTGCACCAGGTCCAGGGTGTCCACGCCCAGGTTCTCGCGGCTGCGGTCGTTCCAGGCGCGGAAGTTCTCCAGCGAGTACGCCGCCGGCTCGTGCGGCTGCGCCCGCCGGCCCGTCTTCGTCGCCACGGTGACGCCGCTCGCGCCGCTCTCGCGCAGGAACCGGCCCACCAGCTGCTCGCTGCGCCCGTCGCCGTACACGTCGGCGGTGTCCAGGAACGTCACCCCGGCGTCGACGGCGGCGGACAGCGTGCCCAGCGCGTCGTCCTCGTCGACCGAGCCCCAGTCGCTGCCGAGCTGCCAGCAGCCCAGCCCCACCACGCCGACCTGCCGGCCGGTCCTGCCCAACGTCCTCGTCTGCACGCGCCGCACCCTACGCACGCCGCGGACCGGTCGCAGCGCGGGCCCGCCGCCGGGCGGGTGGGCGCGGGCGCCCCCGTGAACCCGCGCCGCCGCCCCGCCGTTGAGGGGGCACGACCGCCGACGGACAGGGGAGCGCCGTGACCACGACCCGCACGAGGGACGACCGACCGTCCGCGCCGGACCCGCGCGGGCGCGCCCGCCGCCGGCCGCGGCGCGCGCTGCTCGCGGCCGTGGTGGCGCTGGCCGTGCTGGCGCTGCTGGCCGTGCTCGTCGGCCCGCGCCTGTACGCGCGGGTGCGCGCCGACGACGCCGCCGCGCCGCTGAGCGCGCCCGCCGCGGCCGGTGCCGCCGCGCCCGCCGCGCCCACCGCGGCGGCCACGGACCCGGCGCTGGAGGGCGCCTGGACGGTGACCGGCGGCACCGCCGGCTACCGCGTCGACGAGGTCCTCAACGGCCAGGACGTCACCGTCACCGGCCGCACCGAGCGCGTCGGCGGGCAGCTGGAGGTGCGCGGCGGGCAGCTGACCGCCGGCACCGTCACCGTCGACCTGGCCAGCGTGAGCACCGACTCCGGCGCCCGCGACGGGCAGTTCCGCCGGCTGCTGGGCGTGGAGGCGGACCCCACCGCCGAGTTCTCGCTGACCGCGCCGGTGCCGCTGGGCGGGCTGGACGTCGGCTCGACGCTGGCGGTGACCCTGCCGGGCACCCTGGCGCTGAACGGGCGGCAGGTGGCGGTGCAGGTGCCCGCGACCGTCGAGCGCACCGCGCCCGGCGCGGTGGACGTCACCGGCGCCGTGCCGGTCACCTGGGCCGACCTGGGCGTGCAGGCCCCCGACCTGGGCTTCGTCTCCGTGGAGGACACCGGCACCGTCGAGTTCGCCGTCACCGCCGCCCCCGCCTGAGCGCACCCCGCCGGGCGCGCCCCCGGCCGTGCCGGCGCGCCCCGCCCTGCCCGTGCCGGTGCGCCGCGCCCGGTCCGCCCGAGCGGCTGCGGCCCGGGCACGCCCGCCGTAGGTTCGTCCCGTGCAACCTGCAGCGGGGGGCGGGGCCGGTCTGCCGCTGCGCGTCCTGGGGCGGCTGCCCGACGGCGTCCTCGTGCTCGACCCGCGCGGCTGGCGCGTCGAGCTCGTCAACGACGCCGGCGCCGCCCTGCTCGGCGTGGACCGCGCCGCGCTGGAGGGCCGCTCGTTCCCCGAGCTGCTGCCGGCGGCCGTCGGCTCCCCCTTCCACGAGCAGCTCGAGCGGGCCCTGGCGGGGGGCGCCGCGGTGGACTGGACCGGGCCGCTGCCCGGCGCCGGCGTCGACGTGCGCCTGCACGCGCGCCCGCTGGGCGAGCACGTGCTGTGCTCCTTCCGCGACGTCAGCCGCGAGCAGGCCCTGCAGGCCGAGCGCGACCGGCTGAACGCCTCGCTCGGGCGCACCGTCGAGCGCGCCACCCACCTGCTGCGCATCTCCGAGGCGCTGACGGTCACCACCAGCGTGCAGGACGTCGCCCGCGTCGTGGTCGACACCGCCCGCACCGTCTTCGGCGCCGCCCACGCGGCCCTGTCCGTCGTGGACACCGAGCGCGCGGTGCTGCGCACCCCGTTCCTGGACGAGCTGGTGCCCGGCGGGGTCCAGCAGTGGCAGGACCTGCCGCTGGACGGGCCCGGCCCGGGCACCGCGGCCCTGCGCGAGCAGCGCCCGCGCTACGCCGACGGCGAGGAGCTGCGCGCGCGCTACCCCGAGCTGCGCGCGCGCTGGGACGCCGCCGACGTGGGGTACCTGGCCACCGTGCCGCTGGTGGCCGGCGGTCACGGCATCGGCCTGGTGACGGCGGTGTGGCCGCCCGGGCAGCGCCTGGGCACCGGCCAGCGCTCGCTGTTCGAGGCGGCCGCCTCCTACGCCACCCAGGCGCTGCAGCGCGCCCTGCTGCTGGCCGAGCGCACCGAGGTGGCGCGCACCCTGCAGCACGCGCTGCTCACCGCGGACCTGCCGCAGCCGCCGGGCCTGCGCCTGGCCGCGCGCTACCTGCCGGCGCGCGTGGACGCGCACGTGGGCGGCGACTGGTACGACGCGCTGGCGCTGCCCGGCGGCACCACGCTGCTCGTCGTCGGCGACGTCACCGGCCACGACGTCGTGGCCGCCGCCGCGATGGGGCAGCTGCGCGTGGCGCTGCGCGCGCTGGCCGTGGACCGCGACGAGTCGCCCTCGCAGCTGCTGGAGCGCCTCGAGGCCGTCGTCGGCGCCCTGGGCGGGGAGCCGATCCTGGCCACCTGCGTGGTCGGGCGCGTGGAGGTCGCCACGGGCGGTGCGGGAGGTGCGGGCGGGGCAGGCGGAGCGGGTGGTGCGGTGCGGCGCGAGCTGCGCTGGGCCAGCGCGGGGCACCCGCCGCCGCTCCTGGTGCACGCCGACGGGCGCGTGGACGTGCTGCGCACGGAGGGCGACGTGCTGCTGGGCGTGGGCGACGGCCACCCGCGCAGCGACCACCGCGCCGAGCTGCCCGACGGCTCGACCCTGCTGCTGTACACCGACGGCCTCGTGGAGCGGCGCGACTCCGACCTGGACGCCGGGGTGGAGCGGCTGCGCGCCGCGGCCGCCGCCGTCACCGGCGCCGAGGACCTCGGCGCCGCGCTCGACGAGCTGCTGGCGCGGGCCGAGCCCGCCGGCGGCGACGACGTGGCCGTGCTCGCGGTGCGCTTCGCCCCGCCCGGCTGAGCGCCGCGCCCCGCGCGGCGCCTACGATCGGCGCTCGTGAGCGAGCAGGACGCGGACGACCCCGGCACCCCCGAGCGCGGCGGGCCGGTGGTCTTCGAGGGCCGCACCGGCACCGCCCACCCGGTCACCACCTACGGCACGCCCGTGCTGCACCGGCGCTGCACCGAGGTCACCGCCTTCGACGACGCCCTCGTGCAGCTCGTCGCCGACATGTTCGCCTCCATGGCCGCCGCCGACGGCGTGGGCCTGGCCGCCAACCAGATCGGCGTGGACGCGCGCGTGTTCGTCGTGGACTGCCCCGACGAGGACGGCGAGCACGTCGTCGCGCACGTGGTCAACCCCGTGCTGCACCTGCCCACCGGCCGCGGGCGGCGCCTGGACCTCGACGACGAGGGGTGCCTGTCGGTGCCGGGGCAGTACGCCGAGCTGGCCCGCCCGGACCGCTCGGAGGTCACCGGCGTGGACGTGCACGGGCGGCCGGTGCGCATCGTCGGCACCGGCCTGCTGGCGCGCTGCCTGCAGCACGAGAGCGACCACCTCGACGGCGTCGTCTACGTCGACCGCCTGCCCGCGGGCGAGCGCGAGGCGGTCCTCGCCGCCGCCGGCCTGCCCGCGGCGGTGCAGCGGTGAGCCGCACCGCCCCGGTCGTGCTGGGCATCGAGACCAGCTGCGACGAGACCGGCGCCGGCCTGGTCTCCGAGGGGGTCCTGCTCGGCGACGCGCTGGCCTCCAGCATGGACGCGCACGCCCGCTTCGGCGGCGTCGTGCCCGAGGTCGCCGCCCGCGCCCACCTGGAGGCGATGGTGCCGGTGGTGCGCCAGGCCCTCGACGCCGCGTCGCTGGACCTCGCCGACGTCGACGCGGTGGCCGTGACCGCCGGGCCGGGGCTGTCCACCGCGGTGCAGGTCGGGCTCGCCTCCGCCAAGGCGCTGGCCTTCGCCCTCGGCAAGCCGCTGTACGGCGTGCACCACCTCGCCGGGCACGCCGCCGTCGACGTCCTCGAGCACGGCCCGCTGCCGGCGCGCTGCGTCGCGCTCGTCGTCTCCGGCGGGCACACCTCCCTGCTGCTGGTGGGCGACCTGGCGCGCGACCCGGTCGTGCACCTGGGCGACACCACCGACGACGCCGCCGGGGAGGCGTTCGACAAGGTCGCGCGCGTGCTGGGCCTGGGCTACCCGGGCGGGCCGGCGATCGACCGCGCCGCCCGCGGCGGCGACCCGCGCGCCATCGCCTTCCCCCGCCCGCTCTCGCGCCCGTCCGACCCGCCGTACGGCTTCTCCTTCTCGGGGCTGAAGACGGCCGTGGCGCGCTGGGTGGAGGCGCGCACCGACGCCGGCGGCGAGGTGCCCGTGGCGGACGTGGCCGCCTCGTTCCAGGAGGCCGTGGCCGACGTGCTGACCCGCAAGGCGGTGGCCGCCTGCCGCGAGCACGGCGTGGACGCGCTGCTGCTCGTGGGCGGCGTGGCGGCCAACACGCGGGTGCGCGCGCTGGCCGAGGAGCGCTGCGCCGCGGCGGGCCTGCAGCTGCGGGTGCCGCCGGTGCGGCTGTGCACCGACAACGGCGCCATGATCGCCGCGGTGGGGGACTTGCTCGTGCGCGCCGGGGCGCCCGCCTCGCCGCTGTCGCTGGCCGCGGACCCCTCCGCGCCGCTGACCGGGGCGCTGCTGGCCGGCCCCTGGGGCTGAGCCCCGCCCGGACCCGCCCGGACCCGCCCGGACCGACCCGCCTCGACCCGCCTCGGCCCGCCTCAGACGCGCGAGGCGCGCTTGGCGTCGTACATGCGCGCGTCGGCCGCCGCCAGCACCTCGTCGGTGCTGGTGCCCGGCCCGCCCAGCGCGGTGCCCGTGCTCACGCCGACGCGCGCGCGGTGCCCGCCCGCCAGGGGGACCTCCGGCACCAGGGCCGCCCGCACGCGCCGCGCGAGGTCGTCGAGGACCTGCGGCCCGGCCCCGCGCGGCACCAGCACCGTGAACTCGTCGCCGCCCTGGCGGGCGACCACCCCGCCCTCGCCGGCGCACGCCTGCAGCCGCTGCGCGACGGCGATGAGCAGCTCGTCGCCGGCGGCGTGCCCGAGGCCGTCGTTGACCGCCTTGAAGCCGTCCAGGTCGCAGAAGACCACGCCGACCTCCGGGCCGGGGGCGTCCCGCAGCGCCGCCTCGAGCCGGGCGGTGAACGCTGCGCGGTTGAGCAGGCCCGTCAGCGCGTCGTGCTCGGCCTCGTGCTGCAGCAGCGCCTGCCGGTGGTGGCGCTCGGTGACGTCGTGCAGGTGGACGACCACCGCGCCGATGGCGTCGTTGCCGGTCTGGTCGCGCAGGGCCGCGGAGAACCAGCGCTCCTCGCCGTCGCGCGCGCGCAGCCGCAGCTCGACCCGCACGCCGCCCTCGCCGCCGGCCAGGCACCGCTCGAAGCGGTCCAGGGCCTCCGCCCGGTCCTCGGGGTGCACCAGCTGCGCGAAGGGCCGGCCCAGCAGGTCCTCGGCGGGCACGCCCCACTCCTGCGGCCCCGACGGGCTGACGTAGGAGATCGTCCCGTCCCGGCGGATCGTGGCGAAGACCTCCCGGGAGTCCTGCACGAGGGCGCGGAACCACGCCTCCGCCGAGCGCAGCTCGGCCAGCAGCGCCCGCCGCCGGTCCTCCACGCGGGCCAGCGCCATCAGCCACAGCAGGGAGGCGGCGGAGGTCAGCACGGCGATGCCGGTGGACGTCGCCGGGGGCACGGAGCTGGGCAGCACCCCGGTGAGCACCAGCGCGTGCTGGGCCACGACCAGCACCGCGCCGGAGGCCGCCACGGGCCGCCACGCGCGCCCCCCCACCTCGTCGACGTGCGGCGCCCCGACGAGCAGGGCGGCCAGCGGCAGCAGGAACGTGGTGCCGCTGCAGGCGGTGATCACGGCGAACAGCGACATCGCCGACGCCACCCGCAGGCCCAGGCGCCCGTGCGGGTCCGGTCCCGACAGCAGCCGCTGGCCGCGGCTCTGCGCCGAGGCGCCCAGCAGCGCGCACGCGCCGACGAACACCCACCCGGGCAGGACCAGCGCGCCCAGCCGCGACAGCAGCAGCGCGACGGGCGCGGCCACCGCCGACACCACGGCCAGCGCCACCAGGGGGTGCACGTCGGGGGCGAAGGGGGTGACGGACCCGGCGGTGCGGGGGTGCGCGGCAGCGCCCTGCACGTCCCACCCCCCGTCCCCGGCGGCCCGGCCCGCGCCGTCGCCCCCCTGCACCCATCGGGAGGCGGCGCCGCGACCTTGACCCGCGGCACCCGCCCGCGCCCCGCCGGCCCCCTCAGGCGCCGTCGCGCGCGGCCAGCTCCTCGCGCAGCCGGCGCACCTGCTCGGCCAGCTCGGCGACGTCCGCGCGGGTGGCCTCGGCCTGCTCGCCGGAGCTCTCGCGCACCTCGTCGAGGAACCACGTCGCCAGGGAGCCGGTGACCACCCCGGCCAGCGCGATGCCGCACAGCATCAGCCCCACCGCCACGACCCGCCCGGTGGTGGTGACGGGGGAGTAGTCGCCGTAGCCGACGGTGGTGATCGTCGTGGCCACCCACCACAGCGCGTCGGCGAAGGTGGTGATGCTCGCGCCCGGCGCGGCCCGCTCGGCCTCCAGCACCGCGCAGGCGGCGCAGAAGCCCACCAGGACGGTCGAGGCCGCCACGTACGCGCCCACCCGCCCGCGCAGCCGCGTGCCGGCCCGGCGGTGCAGCACCTGCAGCACCTGCACCAGGCGCAGCAGCCGCAGCGGCTGCAGCATCGGCAGCACCAGCAGCAGCAGGTCCAGCGGGTGGGTGCGCAGGAAGGTGCCCGTGCGCGGGCTGAGCACCAGGCGCGCCGCGTAGTCGGCGGCGAAGGCCACCCACGTCAGCGCCGTGGTCGCCCGGCACGCCGCGCGCAGCTGCGCGGACAGCTCCGGGTGCAGGACCGGCAGCGCGTAGGCCGCCAGCCAGGCGGCGGCCACCAGCACCGACAGCCGGTCGCTGCGGTCGGCGTAGGCGGCGTAGCGGTCCTCGCGGCGGGTCGGCAGGGGCGTGCTCACCCCGGCTCACTACCGGCGCGCGGGGGCGGCTGTCCACCGCGGGGCCCGGCGGGCACGGCGCGGGCACCACCCGGGCACCACGTCCGCACCCCGTTCGTTCACGGCCCGAACGCACGACCCCCACCCGACGGGAGCGAGACGACCGGTGGCCATCGACTACTCCAAGAAGCGCGGCGAGCCCGAGCAGCAGCCCGAGCAGCCCCGGCAGCCCTCCGGCGGGCTCTCGCTGAGCAAGGTGACGCTGACCAAGGCCGCCCCGAAGGTGTCCCTGACCAAGGGCGCCGGCGGCGGCGGGGTCGTCGACGTGCGCCTGGCGTGGAACGCGCGCCCGGCGCAGGCCGCCCCCTCCGGCGGGTTCCTGTCCAAGCTGCGCCAAGCGGCCACCGGCTCCGGCGGCGGCATCGACCTCGACCTCGGGGCGCTGTACGAGTTCGCCGACGGCTCCAAGGGCGTCGTGCAGGCCCTGGGCAACGCCTTCCGCGACCGCGGCCCGGGCGAGCCGCTGGTGTGGCTGGACGGCGACGACCGCACCGGCGGCGGCGGGGAGAACCTGCACGTCGACCTGCGCGACCCCGCCCGCATCAAGCGCGTGCTGGTCTTCGCCTTCATCTACGAGGGCGTGCCCAACTGGGCCGCCGCCGACGGCGTCGTGACCCTCAAGCCCGTCGGCGGCCCCGAGGTCGAGGTGCGCCTGGACGAGCACGACGACCGCTCGCCCATGTGCGCGATCGCCCAGATCGTCTCCGACGGGCGCGAGGTCTCCGTGCAGCGCGAGGTGCGCTACGTGCAGGGCGGGCAGCAGGCGCTGGACGAGGCGTACGGCTGGGGCATGCGCTGGCAGACCGGGCGCAAGTGACCCGCCGCCGCTGAGCGCCCGCGCCGCCCCTGCCGCGGGCCCTCAGGCCCGCGGCAGGGGCAGCTCCAGCACGGTGCGCCCGGCGTCGTCGACCACCTCGAAGGCCGCCGCGTCCGCGCGCAGCACCGCCGCCTGCATGTCGCACGTCAGCTCGCGCGCGCCGACGCCGAGGAACTCCCCGGCGGGGCTGCGGGTGCCGTCCACGGTGCGCACCAGCGCCCGGTAGGTGCGCCCCTGCTCGAAGCCGGCCGCCTCGAAGGTGACCTCCACGCCCCAGGTGTGCGGCACGACGACCGCGGGGCCGGCGGGCGTCAGCTGCCCGGCCACCACGGTCAGCGGCAGCCGCTCGATCACCACCCCCGGCGGGGCCGGGGCCGGGGCCGGTGCCGCGACGGGCGGGGCGTCCGGGCGCGCGAGCGCGTAGGTGGCGCCGCCGGCCAGGACCGCCGCCGCGGCGGCGGAGGCCAGCGGCACCAGCACCGCGCGCCGGCGCGAGCGCCTGGCCTCGCGGCGCTCGCGCGCCTCGCGCAGCACCGACTCCCCGCGCACGGCGTCGAGCACCCGCTCGCCCAGCTCGCGCGGCGGCGCCGGCGGCCCGGGCAGGCGCGCGGGGTCCACCAGCCGCAGGTCGCCGGCCAGCGGGGCCAGCTCCGCCAGCTCCGCGCGGCAGGCGGCGCAGCCGTCCAGGTGCGCCTCCAGGCGCACCCGGTCCTGCGGCGGCAGCAGCCCCAGCGCGTGCAGGCCGAGCATCTCGCGCAGTTCGCGGTGCGCCCCGGCGTCGCTCACGGCTGCACCCCCATCTCGTCCATCGCCACCCGCAGCGCCTTCAGGCCGTAGAACACCCGGCTGCGCACGGTGCCCACCGGCACGCCCAGCTCCGCGGCCACCTCGCCCGGCGGGCGGTCCTTCAGGTACGTCTCGACGATCGCGGTGCGGTGCTCGGCGGACAGGCGCCGCAGCGCCTCCTCCACCACCCAGCCGCGCAGCAGCCGTTCACCGGGGTCCTCCACCGGCTGCCCGGCGCCGTCACCGGCCGCGTCGGCCACGTCCGCCACGAGCGCACCCTGCCAGGGCCGGGCCCCGGCGGCGCGCACGTGGTCCAGCACGGCGTTGCGCGCGATGGCGAACAGCCACACCCGCAGGCTCGCCAGCGCCGGGTCGTAGCGGTCCGCCGCGCGCCAGGCGCGCAGGAAGGTCTCCTGCACGACGTCCTGCGCGGCGGCGGCGTCGCCCAGGCTGCGCAGCGCGAAGCGGTGCAGCTCGGCGCCGTGGGCGGCGTAGGCGCGCGCGACGTCCGCCTCCGCGCGCAGCCCCTCCGCGCCGGCGCCGGCGTCGGGGCGCGCCGCGGTGCGCTCGCGCCGTCCGTGCCGCAGTGCCACCGCGCCTCCCCGTCCGTCCCGCGGCCCGCGCCGCGCCGTGCCGTGCCGTGCCGTGCCGTGCTGTGCTGTGCCGTGCTCCGCCTGCCCCGCCCCGCGGGTGGCCCGGCAGCGCCCCTCCGCGCCGCCGGACCACCCTGCTCCACCCCTGCTGCGCCCCTCCTGCGGAGCGCCGGGGTCAGCGCAGCTGCAGCGCCAGGTCCGTGACGGGGGCACCGACGCGGCCGGTGGCCGTGGCCTTCCCGGTGAGGACGTCGACCCGGTGCACGGTGGAGCGGCCGGCGGCCCCACCGGTGCCCGGCACCACCGCGTAGCCGGTGGTGCCGGCGATGTCGAAGCCGGCGTCGCCGGTCACGTCCACGCCGAGGGCGCCGGTGGCGGACAGCGTGCCCGCGTTGGCCGGCGCCTGCACCGCGACCTGGTCGGTGGCGGCGTTCAGCACGAACAGCGTCGTCGCGGTGGCCGCGTCGAGGTCGTTGTTGGTGTAGGCGGCGCCGACGACGCCGGTGGTGGTGCCCGCCGCCGGCGGCGAGCTCAGCGGGGTGTCGGCGACGGTGGCCGCCCCCGGGGTGGCGAACGGCTGGCGCAGGTTCTGCCCGGTGTCGCTGACCACGCGCAGGGCGTTGGCGGCCGGGTTGAAGTCCACGCCGAAGGCGGTGCCCTCCAGCGGCACGCTCAGGCGCAGGGCCAGCTGCGCGGTGCCGCGGCGCGCGTCGAGGACGTACACGCCGCCGCGGTCGCCCACGCCGTACACCTGCCCGTCCTGCACGCGCGCGTCGATGCCGACGAGCTCGGTGTCCTCCTGCAGGCCCGTCAGCGGGGCGCTGCGGCGCACGTCGCCGGGGCGGTCGACGGAGAAGGTGACGAGCTGGGTGCCGTCGACGAGGCCGACGGCGCGCAGGTCGCGGCCGCGCTCGGCGCCGCCGCGGCGGTCGTCGGCCGAGGCGGCGGCGGTGGGGACGAGGACGGCGGCGGCGACGGCGGCGGCGACGGCGGTTCGGGTGCGCACGGTGTTCCTCCTGGGGTCGTGCCCGGCCTCCGCGCCGGGCTCGCCCGTGCTTACGCGGCCCGCGCCGCCCGCGTTCACCGCCCGGCCGGCCTTCCTGCGGCGCGACGGGCGGGGGGACGGCGGGCGATAGCGTGGACGCCCGTGACCACCGCGGCCCGGACCTCGCGCAGCACCTCCTCCGGCCCGGCGGTGGCGATGGTCCTCGGCGCGGCCGCCAGCGTGCAGGTCGGCGCGACCGCCGCCAGCGCGATGTTCGAGGCGGTGGGCGCCGTCGGCGCGGCTGCGCTGCGCCTGCTGCTGGCCGCCGCGGTCATGGCGCTGCTGGTGCGCCCGCGCGCCTGGCGCTGGACCCGGCGCCAGCTGGGCCTGTCGGCCGCCTTCGGCGCCGTGCTGGCCGCGATGAACACCTCCTTCTACGCGGCCCTGACGCACGTGCCCCTCGGGGTGGCCGTCACGTGCGAGTTCCTCGGGCCGCTGACGCTCTCGGCGGTGCTCACCCGCCGGCGCCGCGACCTCGTCTGGGTGGCGCTGGCGCTGGCCGGCGTGCTGCTGCTGGGCCTGGGCGGGGACGGGGAGGGCAGCCGGCTGGAGCCCGTCGGCGTGCTGCTGGCGCTGCTGGCCGGGGCGTTCTGGGCCGGGTACGTGCTGCTGAGCGCGCGGGTGGGCGCCGCCGTGCCCGGCCAGGGCGGCCTGGCCGTGGCCAGCGTGGTCGCCGGGGCGCTGGTGCTGCCGCTGGGCGCGGCCGGCGCCGGCGCGGACCTGCTGCACGGGCACGTGCTGGCGCTGGGGCTGGTCGCGGCGCTGATGTCCTCGGTGCTGCCGTACTCGCTGGAGCTGGTGGCGCTGCGCCGCCTGCCCGAGCGCACGTTCGGGGTGCTGCTGAGCCTGGAGCCGGCGATCGCCGCGCTCGTGGGCTGGCTGCTGCTCTCGCAGGCCCTGCCGGCGACGTCCGTGCTGGCGATCGCGGTGGTGGTCGTCGCCAGCGCCGGGGCCACCGCCACCGGCGAGCGCGGGCACGTCCCCGCCGATCCCGAACCGCTCGCCCACGCGCGCGGGCGGGACGGCTAACCTCCACAGCAGCCGCGACCGGCGGCCGCACCGCACGTTTGTCGAGGAGGACGACGATGACCACCACCGAGGGTCCCGCCGTGCAGACGGTCGCCCCCGACCCGGAGTTCGCCGCCGGGGCCGTCGCCGGGGCCGACCTCTACGAGCGCGCCGCCGCCGACCGCCTCGGCTTCTGGGCCGAGCAGGCCCGCGCGCACGTCACCTGGGACACCGACTTCGAGCAGGTGCTCGACTGGTCGGCCGCCCCGTCCGCGAAGTGGTTCGTCGGCGGGCGGCTCAACGTCGCGGTGAACTGCGTGGACCGCCACGTCGAGGCCGGCCTGGGCGAGCGCGTGGCGATCCACTTCGAGGGCGAGCCGGGCGACTCCACCTCCGTCACGTACGCGCAGCTGCAGGAGCAGGTCTCCCGCGCCGCGAACGCGCTGGCCGCCCTGGGCGTCGGCCCCGGCGACCGCGTGGCGATCTACCTGCCGATGCTCGTGGAGTCGGTCGTGGCGATGCTGGCGTGCGCGCGCCTGGGCGCGCCGCACTCGGTGGTCTTCGGCGGCTTCTCCGCGGACGCGCTGCACTCGCGCATCGTCGACGCCGAGGCGAAGGTCGTCATCACCTGCGACGGCAGCTACCGGCGCGGCAAGCCCACCACCCTCAAGCCCGCCGTGGACGCCGCGCTGGCCAAGGGCGCCCCGAGCGTGACGAACGTGCTCGTCGTGCGCCGCAACGGCGAGGCCGTGGACTTCACCGACGGCCGCGACGTGTGGTGGCACGAGGCGCTGGCGGCGGCGAGCCCCGTGCACGAGGCGCAGGCCTTCGACGCCGAGCAGCCGCTGTTCATCCTGTACACCTCCGGCACCACCGGGAAGCCCAAGGGCATCCTGCACACCTCCGGCGGCTACCTCGTGCAGACCGCCTACACCTTCCGCAACGTCTTCGACGTGCGCCCCGAGCGCGACGTGTACTGGTGCACCGCCGACGTCGGCTGGGTCACCGGCCACAGCTACGTCGTCTACGGCCCGCTGGCCAACGGCGCCACGCAGGTCGTCTACGAGGGCACCCCCGACACCCCCGACAAGGACCGCTGGTGGTCCCTCGTCGAGAAGCACGGCGTGACGGTCCTGTACACCGCGCCCACCGCGATCCGCACCTGCATGAAGTGGGGCGAGGAGTACCCCGCCCGCCACGACCTGTCCTCCCTGCGCGTGCTGGGCAGCGTGGGGGAGAACATCAACCCCGAGGCGTGGAACTGGTACCGCCGCGTCATCGGCGGCGGGCGCACCCCGATCGCCGACACCTGGTGGCAGACCGAGACCGGCGGGCACATGATCGCCCCGCTGCCGGGCGTGACGACCCTCAAGCCCGGCAGCGCGCAGGTGCCCGTGCCGGGGATCTCCGTCGAGGTCGTCGACGACGCCGGCGAGCCCGTCGGGCACGGGCAGGCCGGCTACCTCGTGGTCACCGAGCCGTGGCCGGCGATGCTGCGCGGCATCTGGGGCGACGAGCAGCGCTTCAAGGACACCTACTGGGCGCGCTTCCCGGGCCGCTACTTCGCCGGCGACGGCGCCAAGCGCGACGAGGACGGCGACATCTGGCTGCTCGGGCGCGTCGACGACGTCATGAACGTCTCCGGGCACCGCCTGTCCACCGCCGAGATCGAGTCCGCGCTCGTCTCGCACCCGGCCGTGGCCGAGGCCGCCGTCGTCGGCGCCACCGACGAGACCACCGGGCAGGCCGTCGTCGCGTTCGTCATCCTGCGCGGCGGGCACGAGCAGGGCCCGGACACGGTCGCGCAGCTGCGCGACCACGTCGGCAAGGAGATCGGCCCCATCGCCAAGCCGAAGTCGATCATGGTGGTGGCCGAGCTGCCGAAGACCCGCTCCGGCAAGATCATGCGGCGCCTGCTGCGCGACGTCGCCGAGAACCGCCCCACCGGCGACGTCACCACCCTCACCGACTCCTCGGTGATGGACACCATCCGCACCGGCATGGCCACCCCCGCCGGCGAGTAGCCGGCGCGTGGCCCACGCGTGGCCCACGCGTGGCCCACGCGTGGCCGGCGGGTGGCCGCCGCGCGCACGCACAGCACCTCCACCGCACCCGCCCCGGGTCCCGTCCCGGGGCGGGCGCGCGTGCGGCACCCTCGGGGGCGTGCTGCGAGCCGCTCCCCGCCACCGCGCCGCCGACGCGGTCACCGCCGTGCTGACCCTGTCGGTGGCCGCCGGCGCCACCGTCGTCGCCGCCCCGGGCTGGTTCGGCCTGGCCGGCGAGCGCCCCCTCGTCTGGCTGGTGCCCTTCCGCGTGCCGCTGGGCCTGGGCCTGGCCGGTGCGGCGGGCCTGACCGCGCTGGTCGGGCTGACCGGGCGGCGGCGCCGTCGCGCCCTGCCCGCCGCGGCGGTGCTGGCCGTGGTGGCCGCCGCCTCCCTGACCGCCACCGCCCAGCGCGGCCTGGCCGCCGGGGAGCTGCCGCCGGCGCGCGAGGGCGACGTGACGGTGCTGGCCGCGAACGTGCTGCACGCGCGGGCCGACCGCGCCGCCGTCGCGGACCTGGCCGTGCGCACCGGCGCGCAGGTGCTCTCCCTGCCGGAGTCCACCGCCGAGTACGCGCGCGAGGTCGCCGAGCGGGTGCAGGCCTCCTCCGGCCGGCGCCTGCAGGTCTTCTTCAGCCCCGACGGCGGCGACGGCGAGGAGGGCACCGCCCTGCTCGTGGACGAGGCGCTGGGGGAGTACCGCGCCACGGACGACTTCGCCGGTTCGACCACCGCGGTGACCACCGCCGTGCCCGTCTCCGGGGAGGGGCCACCGCTGGCCGCCGCGCACACCGCCGCCCCCGTGCCCCACCGGATGGCCGCGTGGCGGCGCGAGGTGCCCGCGGTGGCGCAGTGGTGCGCGCGCACCCCCGGCGCCCTGCTGGCCGGGGACCTCAACGCCACGCTGGACCACCCGGGGATGCGCCTGCCGGGGACGTGCGTGGACGCGGGCGCGGCCACCGGCACCGGTGCGCGCGGCACCTGGCCCTCGGGCGCGCCCGCCGCGCTGGGCGCCACCATCGACCACGCCCTGGCCGACGGCGCCGCCTGGCGCGCGGTGGGCAGCGCCGTGCGCGACGTGGCCGGCAGCGACCACCGCGCCCTCGTGGTGCGCTGGCGCCCCGCCCGGGCGGCCTGACCCGCCCGTGCGCGCGCCGCCGCGGCCGTCACGCTCGGTGGTGCGCGCGCCGCCGCCGGCCCGGTGCGGTGCTCCGGTCGGTGGACGTTCGACCGGCTCGCCGACGATCTCCGCGAACAGCCCCCCGGAAGGGGGGCACTGGCCCTAGGGTCTGCACCGGTCGTCGCTCGTCCCCCCGTGCCTGACGGCCCCGGGGGGGGGGGGGGGGGGGGGGGGGGGGGGGGGGGGGGGGGGGGGGGGGGGGGGGGGGGGGGGGGCGGGGGGGGGGGGGGGGCGGGGGGGGCGGGTGTTTATTGAGTTTCTC
>NZ_JBJLRD010000044.1:0-40259 GCF_050871305.1 Kineococcus gypseus
ACCTCTGATCTCGAAACCCCCACCCCCTGGCGAGGGAGCGGAGGACCAACACCAAAGGAATCCCCAACAGCAGCACCACCCGGCCCCGAACGAGACCAGGCACCACCACTGCCACGGGGTTGATTGTTTGGCATCAACACTTGGCACACTGTTGAGTTCTCAAGAACCGGACGCACCCGCTGCGCCCCTCCAGCAGGAGGAACGAATCCGGGGCAACTTTCCCACTGTAACCAGCCACCGGGCCGCACTGCAACCCCGATCCCGATCCAGCCTCCGGCGCCACCCACCCGCGACCGACCCCCGCGAGCCTCGCAGCCCCGGCGGCCGCCCCGTCCGGGCGACGAGAAGAACAGTACGCCGCACGCCCCCCACACACCAAATCCGCTCCCCCGGCGGCTCGGACCCGTTGCAGCGCAACGGGTGCAGCCCGGTGATCCCGTCACCCGGCACGGAGGGGCCGCTCTTGGCAGGATGGAGCGGTGGACGAGCCCGCCCAGACGCCTGCCCCGCAGGCCCACCCCAGCGCCGAGCACGCACGCATGGCCGAGTCGCGCGGGCCCGACGGCCCCTGGCGCCTGTGGGGCCCGTACCTGGCCGGCCGCCAGTGGGGCACCGTCCGGGAGGACTACTCGGCCAGCGGCGACGCGTGGTCGGCCTTCCCCTTCGACCAGGCCCGCGCCCGCGCCTACCGCTGGGGCGAGGACGGCCTGGGGGGCATCTGCGACCGCTTCGGCTTCCTCAACCTGTCCGTGGCCCTGTGGAACCGGCGCGACCCGATCCTCAAGGAGCGCCTCTTCGGTCTGACCAACGGCGAGGGCAACCACGGCGAGGACGTCAAGGAGCACTGGTGGGCGGTGGACAGCACGCCCTCGCACAGCTGGATGCGCTGGCTCTACCGCTACCCGCAGGCGGAGTTCCCCTACGAGCGGCTGCGCGCCGAGAACGCGCGGCGCTCGCGCGAGGAGCGCGAGTACGAGCTCGGCGACACCGGCGTCCTGGACGAGAACCGCTTCTTCGACGTCGAGGTCACCTACGCCAAGGCCTCGCCCGACGACGTGTGCGTCGTGGTGCGCGCCACCAACCACGGGCCCGACCCCGCCCCGCTGGACCTCGTGCCCCAGCTGTGGTTCCGCAACACGTGGTCCTGGGGCTGGGACAAGCGGCGCGGGACCATGGAGCAGGTCCTGCCGCCGACCCTGACCGTCGGGGGCCTGGAGGCCGTGGAGTGCCAGCACGGGCACCTGGGGCGCTACTACGTCGCCGCCGAGGGCGCCCCCGAGGTGCTCTTCTGCGAGAACGAGACCAACGCCGTCGAGCTCTTCGGCGCCGAGCGCAACACGACCACGTACACCAAGGACGGTATCGACCGGCGCATCGTGCGCGGGGACGCCTCCGCCGTGAACCCGGCGCTGCAGGGCACCAAGGCGGCGTTCTGGTACCGCTTCGACGAGGTGCTGCCCGGGCAGTCGGTCGAGGTGCGCCTGCGCCTGTCGCCCAGCGCGCCGGGCCGGCACACCTTCGGCGAGGGCTTCGACGCCGTCGTGCGCGACCGGGCCGCCGAGGCCGACGAGTTCTACGACGAGGTGCTGCCCGAGCAGCTGACCCCCTCGGACCGGCACATCGCCCGCCGCGCCTACGCGGGGCTGCTGTGGACCAAGCAGCTGTACCGCTACGACGTGCGCCAGTGGCTCGACGGGGACCCCTGGGCCGACCCGCCGCCGGAGTCGCGCCGCCAGCGCGGGGGGCGCAACACCAGCTGGCGCCACCTCGCGCTCGCCGACGTGATCTCCATGCCGGACGAGTGGGAGTACCCGTGGTTCGCCGCGTGGGACCTGGCCTTCCACTGCATCCCGCTGGCGCACGTGGACCCCGAGTTCGCCAAGGAGCAGCTCGTGCTCATGTGCCGCGAGTGGTCCATGCACCCCAACGGGCAGCTGCCGGCCTACGAGTGGGCCTTCGGCGACGTCAACCCGCCGGTGCACGCCTGGGCCGCCTGGCACGTGTACCGCCTGGACGGCTACCGCGACCAGGGCTTCCTCGTGCGCGTGTTCACCAAGCTGCTGCTGAACTTCTCGTGGTGGGTCAACCGCAAGGACGCCGACGGCTCGAACCTCTTCGAGGGCGGCTTCCTGGGCATGGACAACATCGGCCTGTTCGACCGCTCGGCCGAGCTGCCGCCGGGGTACCGCCTGGAGCAGTCCGACGCCACCAGCTGGATGGCCTTCTACTGCCAGCAGATGTTCAAGATCGCGCTGGAGCTGGCGCGGCACGACCCCGCCTGGGAGGACGTCGCCACCAAGTTCCTCGAGCACTTCCTGTCCATCGCCCAGGCGATGATGTCCTTCGGCTCGCAGGAGGTGACGCTCTGGGACGAGGCCGACGGCTTCTTCTACGACGTGCTGCTGCACCCCGACGGCACCGCCGAGCCCATGCGCGTGCCGTCCATGGTGGGTCTGCTGCCCATCCTGGGCGCCACCGAGGTGCCCTCGTGGATCTCCGAGGAGACCCCCGACCTGACCTCCCGGCTGCGCTGGCTGCAGCGCCGCCGCCCGGAGCTGACCCTGCCGCTGCTGACCCGCTCCGGGCCCGAGGGCCGGCAGATGCTGCTCTCGCTGCTGGACAAGCCGCGCCTGCAGCGCATCCTGGACCGCATGTTCGACCCCGAGCAGTTCCTGTCGGACTACGGCATCCGCTCGCTGTCCGCCGCCGTGAAGGAGCACATCACCACCGAGGTCAGCGGGCAGCACTCCTCGATCGTCTACGAGCCCGGGGAGTCGCGCACCGGGCTCTTCGGCGGCAACTCCAACTGGCGCGGGCCCATCTGGTTCCCCGTCAACGTGCTGCTGGCCGACAAGCTGCGCACCTACGGGCGCTTCTTCGGCGACACCGTGACCGTGGAGGTCCCGCGCGGCTCCGGGCGCCGGATCACCCTCGTGCAGGCCGCCGACCTCATCGACGACAGCCTCGTCTCGCTCTTCCGGCCCGTGGACGGCAGGCGCCCCGCGGACGGCGAGCGCATCGAGGCCAGCGACGACCCGCTGTGGCGCGAGCACCCCACCTTCAACGAGTACTTCGACGGCGACACCGGCGAGGGGCTCGGCGCCACCCACCAGACCGGCTGGACGGCGCTCGTGGCGCACCTGCTGCACCCGCGCCTGCCCCCCGGCCCGCCGGGGCGCTGAGGACGGGGCACCCTGGGGACCGTGGGAGCCCTCACGCTCGTCGTCGCGCTGGCCGCGGTCACCGCCGCGGCCACCGCGGTGCTGGCCTGGCGCCGGCGCATCGGCACGCCCGCGGCCGTGCCGCTGACCGCGGCGCTGGCCGCCGCGAGCGTGTGGTGCACGGCCGGGGTCCTGCTGGCCACCGGTCAGCGCCCCGGCGCGCTGGACGCCCTGGTGCACCTGCAGTACCTGGGCATCACCGGCACCGTGGCGGCCACGCGCCTCTTCGCCGGCGCCGTGGGCGGGCGGCGGCCCACCGCGCGCGCCGTGCTGCTGCTGTGCGTGGTGCCGGTGCTCGTGCAGCTCGCGCTGCTGGTGGACCCCTGGACGCACTGGTTCTACGCGGACGTCTCGTACGAGGGCGAGCCGTTGCGGCGCGAGACAGTGCTGGGCCCGCTGTTCTGGGCGCACGCCCTGTACTGCTACGCGCTCGTCACCTCCGGCTCGCTGGCGGTGGCGCGCCAGCGCCGGCACGCCACCGGGCTGCTGCGCCGGCAGCTGGGCACGGTGCTCGTGGCCACCGTCCTGCCCACCGCGCTCAACGTGGTCACCCTCACCGTGCCGCTGCACCTGTTCCCCCTGGACCCCACGCCCGCGGCCTTCGCCGTCTCCGGCCTGCTCTTCGCCTACGCGGTGCTGCGCCAGGAGCTGCTGGAGCTGCTGCCGGTGGCGCGCGGGCTCGTGGTCGACACCCTCGGCGACGGCGTCGTCGTCGTCGACGGGCAGGGGCGCCTGGTGGACCTCAACCCGGCCGCGCGCGCGCTGCTGGAGCGCCTGGGCCGCGGGCCCGCGGTGGTCGGGCGCTCCTTCGGCGACGTCGCCGGGCCGGAGCTGGCCGCGGCCGTCGGGGCGGGCGGCCTCGGGGGTGAGGGCAGGGGTGAGGGCGTCGTGCAGCTGGACGGGCTGAGCGTGGACGTGCGGGTGCGCCCCATCCACGACCCGCGGGGGTCCGTGCGCGGGCGGGTGGCCGTGCTGCGCGACGTCACCGCCGAGCTCGTGCAGCAGCGGGCCCTGGAGGAGGCCAACGCCCAGCTGCGCCGGCACGTGGACACCATCGAGCGGCTGCGCGCCGACCTGGCCGAGGAGGCCTCGCGCGACCCGCTGACCGGCCTGCGCAACCGGCGCCGCTTCATCGACGACCTCACCGCGCTGCTGGCCGCCGGCGGCGGGCGCGCGCCGGTGGCGCTGGTGCTGCTGGACGTCGACCACTTCAAGGCCGTCAACGACACCCACGGCCACGCCGTGGGCGACGAGGTCCTCGTCGCCGTGGCCGGGGCGCTGCGCGAGCACGCGCGCGCCGAGGACGTCGTGCGCTACGGCGGGGAGGAGTTCGTCGTGCTGCTGCCGGGCCTGGGCGGGGCGGAGGCGGCGGCGCGCGCGGAGGAGCTGCGGCGCGCGTGCGCGCGCCTGCGCGTGGACGACAGCGACGTGCGCGTGACGATCAGCGCCGGGGTGGCCGCCTGCCCCGAGCACGGCGGCACGCCCGACGAGCTGCTGCTGGCCGCGGACCGGGCGCTGTACGTGGCCAAGACCGGCGGGCGCGACCGGGTGGCGCTGGCCACCTGACGCGCCCGCCGCTCCTCAGCGGCCGGCCGCGGCGGGCCGCGTCACCAGATGCGCACCCGCTCGGCCGGGTCCATCCACAGCCCGTCGCCCGGCTGGACGCCGAAGGCGTCGTGGAACTCCTGCAGGTTGCGCACCACCTGGTTGCAGCGGAACTCCGGCGGGGAGTGCGGGTCGACGGCCAGGCGGCGGGCCACCTCCTCGGGGCGCACCTTGCCGCACCACACCCGCGCCCAGCCGGCGAAGAGGCGCTGGGGGCCGGTCACGCCGTCCACCACGGGGGCCTCGGCGCCGCCCAGGGAGATCTCGTAGGCCTTGTGCGCGATGGTCAGCCCGCCGAGGTCGCCGATGTTCTCCCCGACCGTCAGGGCGCCGTTGACGTGCTGGCCGGGCGTCTCCGGCGGCTCCAGCGCGTCGTACTGGGCGATCAGGGCGGCGGTGCGCTGGCCGAACTCCTCGCGGTCGGCGTCGGTCCACCAGTCGCGCAGGTTGCCGTCGCCGTCGTACTTGGAGCCCTGGTCGTCGAAGCCGTGGCCGATCTCGTGGCCGATGACCGCGCCGATGCCGCCGTAGTTCTCCGCGTCGTCGGCCTCCAGGGAGAAGAACGGCGGGCGCAGGATCGCCGCGGGGAAGACGATCTCGTTCATGCCCGGGTTGTAGTAGGCGTTGACCGTCTGCGGGGTCATGAACCACTCGGAGCGGTCCACCGGGGAGCCGAGCTTGGCCAGCTCGCGGTCCACCTCGAAGGCGAAGGCGCGCCGGACGTTGCCGAGCAGGTCGCCGCGCTCGATGCTCAGCGCGGAGTAGTCGCGCCACTCGTCGGGGTGGCCGATCTTGGGGGTGAACTTGCCCAGCTTCTCCAGGGCGCGGTCCTTGGTCTCGCGCGTCATCCAGTCCAGGGTCTCGATGTCCTGGCGGTACGCCTCGACGAGGTTCGCGACGAGCTCCTCCATGCGGGCCTTGGCCGCCGGCGGGAAGTGCTCGGCGACGTAGAGCTGGCCCAGCGCCTCGCCCAGCGCGCCCTCGACCAGGCCCACGCCGCGCTTCCAGCGCTCGCGCAGCTGCGGCACGCCCGTGAGGGTGGTGCCGTAGAAGGCGAAGTTGGCGTCGACGACCTCGGCGGACAGGTACGGGGCGGCCTGGTGCAGCACCCGCCAGCCCAGCCACTCGCGCCACGTGGACACCGGGGTGCCGGTGAGCACCCCGGCCATGCCGGTGAGGTAGTCGGGCTGGCGCACGACGACCTCGTCGAGGGCGGTCTCCGGCAGCCCGGCGGCGCCGCTCCACGCCGACAGGTCCAGGCCCGGCAGCAGCGCCGCCAGGCCGGCGCGGTCGACCTTGTTGTAGGTGGCGTTGGCGTCGCGGTTGCGCACCCGGTCCCAGTGGTGGGCGGCCAGGCGCGTCTCCAGCTCGAGCACGCGGCGCGCGCTGCCGGCCGGGTCCGGGCGCCCGCCCAGGGTCAGCAGGCGCTCGACGTGCGCGACGTACTGCTCGCGCAGGCCGGCGTGCTGCTCCTCGCGGTAGTACGACTCGTCCGGCAGCCCCAGGCCGGACTGGGTGACGTAGACGACGTACTGGTCGGACTTGGCGTTGTCGGTGTCCACCCAGTAGGCGAACGGCCCGCCCACGCCCAGGCGCTCGAAGCGGCCCAGCAGGCGCACCAGGTCGTCCACGGAGGACACCGCGTCGACGGCCCGCAGCTCGCCGGCCACCGGGCTGACGCCCAGCGCCTCGACGCGCTCGGTGTCCATGAAGGAGGCGAAGAGGTCGCCGATCTTCTGGCGCACCGAGCCGGGCTCGGCCGAGCCGTCCGCCGCGGGGGGCGCGGCCGCCTCGACGATGGCCCGGCACTGCTCCTCGGACTCGTCGCGCAGCCGCACGAAGGCGCCGTCCACGGCGCGGTCGTCGGGGATCTCGGAGGTGGCCAGCCAGCGGCCGTTGACGTGGCGGAAGAGGTCGTCCTGCGGGCGCACCGAGGGGTCGAGGTCCTCCGCGGCGGAGCGCTGTTCCGTGATCGAGCTCACCGGGCCAGCCTAGGCCCGGGCGGCCGCCGCGCGCCGGTCCGACAGGGAGACGGCCGTCACCAGGACCACCGCGAGCGCCGCGGCGACGGCGATGACCAGCGACATGGCGTGCGCGTCGCCGCCCAGGACGCCGGTCAGGACGCCGACCAGGCCGCCGACGCCGGACTGCAGGGCCGTGACCAGCGCGGCGGCCGCGCCGGCGCTGGCGCCGTAGGGCTCCAGGGCCATGGTCACGGCGTTGGGCATGATCAGCCCCAGGGTCAGCAGCAGCAGCCACAGCGGCGCGGCGAAGGCGAGCAGCCGGCCGGTGCCGGAGAGGACCACCGCGCCCAGGGCGAGGGACAGCACCAGCGCGCAGGCGACGCCCACGCGCAGCAGCGCCGCGGAGCCGGAGCGCTGCACCAGGGCGGCGTTGACCTGGCTGCCGCCGACGAGGGCGATGCCCATGACGGCGAAGAGCAGCGCGAAGCGCGTCGTGCTCAGCCCGAACTCCTCCTGGAAGACGAAGGGGGAGGTCGCCACGTAGCTGAGGATCACGGCCATCGCCAGGCCGGGCACCAGGGCCAGCGCCATGAAGCGGCGGTCGCGCAGCAGGGCGCCGTAGCCGGCGAAGCTGCGCAGCACGCGCGCGCCGCGGCGCGCGGTGACGGGCACGGCGCGCTCGGCGGCCGAGGACGGCGCGCGCGAGGCCTGCGCCGGCACCTCCGCGCTCAGCTCCGGGCGCGTCTCGGGCAGCCAGCGCCACACCGCGAGCAGGACCAGCGCGCCCACGCCGGCGAGGATCGCCAGCACGGGCCGCCAGCCGGTGTGCTCGGCGATCGCCCCGCCGATGGTGGGGGCGAAGAGCGGCGCGACGCCGATGACGAGGATGAGGCGCGACATCAGGCGCGCGGCGGTGGGGCCGGTGAAGAGGTCGCGGATGATCGCCATGCCGACGACCGCCCCGGCGGCCGCCCCGGTGCCCGAGAGGAACCGGGCGGCGATCAGGGCGGGCATGCTCGGGGCGAGCGCGCACAGCAGGGCCGCGACGACGTAGACGCCGAAGCCGACCAGCGCCGGGCGGCGGCGGCCGAAGGCGTCGCTGAGGGGTCCGCTGACCAGCTGCCCGAGCGCGGAGCCGACGAGCACGCCCGTGATGGTCAGCTGCGCCCGCGCGGCGGTGGAGCCGAGGTCGTCGGCCACGTCCGGCAGCGAGGGCAGGTAGAGGTCGATCGTCACCGCGCCGAGGGCGGCCATGACGCCGAGGAGCACGACCAGGCCGAACGTGGAGGGCGTCCGTCCGGGGGCGGTGGTGCGGGCGGGGGAGGTGGGCAGCGCGGTCATCGCGGGAGCGGTCCTCGTCAGCGGTGAGGTGGTGCACCGCGCGACGTCGAGCGGAGCGGGACGGAGCGGGTGCGCACCGTCACCGCTCACCCTAGGGGCGGGCGGCGCGGCGCGTCCTGCCGGTTTCGCGCCGCCCGGCGCGTCGCGCCCGGCGCGCCGACGCGGCGGGGGTGGTCCGGCGGGGGTGGTGCAAGGGTGGTGCGGGTGTCAGCGCCGCGCGGTGCGCTCGGCGGCGGCCGGGGTGCGGCGCGGGGCGGGCACACCGGCGCCGCCGGTGCGGCGGGCGGCACGGGCGGAGAGCACGAGCGCCGCCGCGCCCAGCAGGACCACGAGCAGCGCGTAGCCCTCGGCCACGGTGCGCAGGCCCGCGTGCGGGGTGAGCAGGCCGGCGACGACCGAGGGCACGCCGAAGGCGACGTAGCACATGACGTAGACGGCGGAGAGGACGCCGGCGCGCTCGGCGGGCGGGGCGGTGGCCACCACGGCGCGCAGGCCGCCCTGGAAGGCGGCGCCGAAGCCGACGCCGGAGACCAGCGAGGCGGTGAAGAACAGCGGCGTGGAGGCGCTCTGCAGCGCCAGCACCAGCAGTGCCGGGCCCACCAGGAAGGCCACCGCGCCGGCGGTGGCCACGCGCCGCGGCGGCAGGGCGCGGGTCAGCACGCCCACCAGGGCGCCGGTGCCGGTCAGGCTGGCCACGACGAGGCCGCCGACGAGGTGGTCGGCGCGCCCGAGCACCCCGGCGGCGATCGAGGGGCCCAGGCCGATGAACAGCCCGCCCAGGGCCCAGCTGCCGGCCAGGGCCGGGGCCAGGGCGCCCAGCACGGGGCGGGTCGCGGCGGGCACGCGCACCGAGGGCACCAGCGAGGCGCGCGCCCCGGGCACGCGCGGCGCCGGCTCGGGGGCCGCCAGCAGCGCCAGGGCGCACACGGCCAGCAGCACCGCGCACACCGCGTACACCAGGCGGGTGGGCGCCGGGGCGTACTGCACGAGCAGGCCCGAGCCCAGGCCGCCGAGCATCAGGCCCAGCGGCGGGGCCGCGCCGTTGAGCGTCTGCGCCAGCGCCGCGCGCCGCCCGCCGAGGTCCAGCAGCCAGGCGCCCAGCGCGCCCATGGCGGTGCCGGTGCCGATGCCCTGCACGGCCCGGGCCGCCACCAGCCAGCCGGCGGACCCGGCGAGCAGGAAGCCGGCCAGCGCCGCGAGCACCCCGACCAGCCCGGCGACGACGACGGTGCGCCGGCCCAGGTGGTCGGACAGGCGCCCCACGGTCAGCAGGGCCAGCAGCAGGGTGCCGGCGTAGACGGCGAAGACGACCGTCACGGTCGTCGCGCTCAGGCCCCACTCCTGCTGGTAGACGGGGAAGATCGGCGAGGGTGCCGAGGAGGCCGAGACCAGCAGCGCCAGCGTGGCGGTCACCAGCCAGAAGGCGGCCCGCTCGGGCAGGCGGGGCAGCCGGGACCGGCGGGACGGGCGCGCCGCGCGGGCGCCGGGGGCGGGGCTCGCGTCGAGGTGCGCGGCGGACGGGAGCGGCGTGGCGGGCACGGCTCTCCTCGGTGGTCGCTCGGGCGGGGGCACCGGGGACCGTTCGCCGGCACCGTGCGCAACAGGTTGCCCCGGTCAAGTGTTCCCCGTCACGTCGCCCTCGCCCCCGGGCGCGCCCCGCCCGGCGGGCGCGGGTAGCGTCCCGGTAGCACCGACGCACCGGGAGGACCGCGATGGGCGTGACGCTGGCCAAGGGCGGCAACGTGTCGCTGACGAAGGTGGCCCCCGACCTGACCGAGGCCGCCGTGGGCCTGGGCTGGGACGTGCGCACCACCACCGGCGTGGACTTCGACCTCGACGCCAGCGCCCTGCTCGTCGGCGCCGGCGGCAAGGTCCTCTCCGACGCGCACTTCGTCTTCTACAACCAGCTCTCCAGCCCCGACGGCGCCGTGCGGCACACCGGCGACAACCGCACCGGCGAGGGCGAGGGCGACGACGAGGTGGTCGAGGTCGACCTGCTCGCGGTGCCCGCGGCGTGCGAGCGCATCGTCTTCGCGGTCTCCATCCACGAGGCCGAGGCGCGCCGGCAGAGCTTCGGGCAGGTGCACGGCGCGTTCATCCGCCTGGTGGACCGCGCCACCGGCGAGGAGGTGGTGCGCTTCGACCTGTCCGAGGACGCCTCCACCGAGACGGCGATGGTCTTCGGGGAGGTCTACCGCCGCGGCAGCGAGTGGAAGTTCCGCGCCGTCGGGCAGGGCTACGCCTCGGGCCTGCGCGGCATCGCGCAGGACTTCGGCGTCGACGTGGACTGACCCGCCCCGGGCGGGCGCCGGCCCTCAGCCGACGGGACGCGGTGCGTCGCGCTCGGCCCACGCGCGGCGCAGCACCTCCAGCAGGTGCTCGACCGGCTGGGCGCCGGAGACGCCGTAGCGGCGGTCCACGACGAAGAACGGCACCCCGCGCGCGCCCAGCTCCGCCGCCTCGGCCTCGTCGGCGCGCACCGCGCCCAGCAGCGCGTCGCGCGCCAGGACCTCGCGCACCTCCGCGGCGTCCAGGCCCGCCTCGGCGCCCAGGCGCGCCAGGACCTCCACCTCGCCCAGCGCCTCGCCCTCGGCGAAGTGCGCGAGCACCAGGCGGCGCAGCACCGCCTCCTGCACGCCGCGCTCGCGGGCCAGGTGCAGCACCTGGTGCGCGCGGGCGGTGTTCGCCGGCACCGCGCGCTCCTGGTGGAACGTCATGCCCTCGGCCGCGGCCAGGGCGTCGACGTGGGCGACCATCCCGCGCACCTGCTCCACGTCCGCGCCCACCTTCGCCGCCAGCCGGTGCAGGTGCTCGTCGGGGCCACCGGTGCGCGCGGGCTGCGAGACGGCCGAGGGGTCCAGCTCGAAGGAGCGCCAGAGCACCTCGACCTCGCCGCCGTGCTCGAAGGCGTCCAGCGCCCGCCGCAACCGGCGCTCGCCGATCGCGCACCACGGGCACACCACGTCGACCCAGACCTCCACGCGCACGACGGGTGCAACCGCGAGTGGCCCGTGGATCGTCCCGGGTCGTCCCGGGTCGTCCCGGGTCGCCGGGTCAGCGGCGCTCGCGCTCGGCGTGCTCGGCCCGCCCGGTCACGTCCGGCAGCTCGATGCCCAGGCCGGGGCGGGTGCGCACCGGGCCGGCGCCGGGGCGCGAGCGCGCGACCGTGCGCCCCACCAGGGCGGCGACCAGCAGGATGACGACGAGGGACAGCACCAGGGTCATCGCGGACCTCCTCGCGCGGGGCCCCGCCCTGCGGGGCCGGTGCTCCACGGTGCCACGCGCGGACGCGGCGCGCGAGGGGTCAGGCGAGGGGCGCGCGCTCCAGGGTGCGCACGCGGTAGCGCGGGCCCGCGCTGGAGACGGCCCACCCGGTGCAGGGCTCCTGCGAGGTGAGCACCCACCCCGGTCCGATCTCGGGGGCGGTGGTGTCGCCCTCGACGTGCACGTCGACGTCGGTGACCACCAGGCGCTCGGTGCGCGCCATCGCCGCGCGGTAGACCTGCCCGCCGCCGCAGACCCACACGTCGCCGAGCGCAGCCGCCTCGTCCAGGGCGGTGTCGAGGTCGTGGGCGACCTCGGCGCCCTCGGCGGCGAAGGCGGGGTCGCGGGTCAGCACCACGTTGCGCCGCCGCGGCAGCGGGCGGTAGCGCGGGGGCAGCGACTGCCAGGTGGCGCGGCCCATGAGCACGGTGGCGCCGGTGGTCAGGCGCTGGAAGTGCGCCATGTCCTCCGGCACCCGCCAGGGCAGCGCCCCGCCGGCGCCGATGACGCCGTCCGCGGACTGCGCCCACACCGCGCCGATCACGCCGCCCACGCCGCCCCCTCCACCCGCTGCCGCGCCGCTCCCGGGCCGCCCGCGCGGCTCAGACCGCCACCGGGGCCTTGATGGCCGGGTGGTGCACGTAGCCGTCCAGCTCGAAGTCGGTCCACTCGTGCTCGAAGAGGGGCCTCGGGGCCACGCGCAGCGCCGGGAAGGGGTGCGGCTCGCGCGAGAGCTGCTCGGCGACCTGCTCGACGTGGTTGTCGTAGACGTGCACGTCGCCGCCGGTCCACACCAGGTCGCCGACGCCCAGGCCGACCTCGGCGGCCACCAGGTGCGTCAGCAGCGCGTAGGAGGCGATGTTGAACGGCACGCCGAGGAAGAGGTCGGCGCTGCGCTGGTACAGCTGGCACGAGAGCCTGCCGTCGGCGACGTGGAACTGGAACAGGGCGTGGCAGGGGGCCAGCGCCATCGCGTCCAGCTCGGCGACGTTCCACGCGGAGACGACCATGCGCCGCGAGTCCGGGTCGGTGCGCAGGGTGTGCAGCACCCGCGCGAGCTGGTCGACGTGCCCGCCGTCGGGGGTGGGCCACGAGCGCCACTGCACGCCGTAGACGGGGCCCAGCTCGCCGTCCTCGTCCGCCCACTCGTCCCAGATGCTCACGCCGCGCTCCTGCAGCCAGCGCACGTTGGAGTCCCCGCGCAGGAACCACAGCAGCTCCAGCGCCACGGACTTGAAGTGCACCCGCTTGGTGGTGATCAGCGGGAAGCCGGCGGAGAGGTCGTAGCGCAGCTGGGCGCCGAACCACGAGCGGGTGCCGGTGCCGGTGCGGTCCGCCTTCGGCGTGCCGTTCGCCGCGACGTGCCGCAGCAGGTCCTCGTACTGGGTGTCGACGCGAGCCACGGGCGAAGCCTAAGCCGCCGGGTGCCCGGCGGGGCTCGCGTCGAAGCCGGTGTCGTCGGCGGCCTCGCCGCGCACGACGGCGGCCACGCGCGCCAGCCAGGCGGCGCCGGCGGCGTCGTTGACGGTGCGCTCGGCCAGCAGCACCGGGTACGGCCGGGCCCGGACGCCGTCGGCGGGGCGCACGTCGACGTGGGCGACGTCGTGGCCCAGCTCGTGCAGCCGGTCGGCCATGGCGTAGTCGGTGCGCGAGTCGCCCGCGGTGCGCCAGGCGCGCGGCAGCGGGCCGTCGGCGGCCAGCAGCCGCAGCGCGGTGTCGGCGCCGCGGTCCTTGCCCAGCAGCACCGACTCCACGTCGGTGGAGATGATCGTGGGGTCCACGCGCCAGTCCACCCGTCCGGCGGCGTCCGGGCGGCGCCCGCCGCGGTGCTCCACGCCCAGCCCGGCGCCGGCCAGGACCTCCACAGCGGCGGCGTCGAAGCGCTCCTGCGCGGCCAGGTACGCCGCGCTGGGCACGTCCAGGCGCTGCTCGATCGAGACCATGGCGTGCTTGCCGGGGTCGACGAACATCGTCTCGGCGAAGTCGCGCCGGGCCAGCTCCTCCAGCGCCGCGACCACCGGCTCGGGCACGGCCACGCCGGTGTCCACGTGCAGCGGGCCGGGGCCGTCCGGGCCCACCGAGAAGTGCACCGCGCCCTTCTCGCACACCGCGTGCAGGCGCGCGCCGGGCGGTAGGCCCTCGCGCAGCAGCGGGGCCAGGACGTTCTCGCGCAGGAAGCGGTCGGAGCGGCCGGTGTTGAAGACCACCGGCACGCCCGCCGCGAGCAGCTCGCGCAGGCTCCCCAGCAGCCCGGGGGCGCTGACGGTGCGGGTGACCGGGCTGGCGACGGGGCCGTCGACGTCCAGGAGCAGCCCGAAGGGCGGTGCGGCGGCGGGCGCGGGGGCCGGCGCGGGGGTCGGCGCAGAGGTCTGGGCGGGGGTCGTCACGCCCCGATCCTCGCGCAGGGCCGCACCCGCCGGCCGCGGCGGGTGCGGTCGGCGGACGGGCCCGTCAGGTCCAGTACAGGTAGCGCGCGGCGGGCAGCTCGCGGGCCAGGGCGTCCTCGAACCAGGTGCGCAGCTCGCGCATCGTGTCCTTGTCGTAGACGTACTTCACCGCGCCGAACTTCCCCAGCTTGCGGGTGCGGGCGTCCTCGTCGAGGTCGAGCTTGGTGCGCGGGTACCAGCCGAGCTGGACGTCCTTGCTCTTGGGCGTGAAGCGGTGGGTGATGCACTCCACCGTCAGGTCCAGGCCCGGCACGCCGGCCAGCTCCGCGCCGGCGGCGGCCAGCAGCTCGCCGTAGGCGGCGCGCCAGTCGTCCACCGGCATGATCGGGGCGATCGTCAGGCCGACGGGGTAGCCGGCGCGCGCCAGGCGGCCCAGCGCGCGCAGGCGCGCGGCCACGCGGGCGGTGCCGCCCTCGAAGCGCTCGACGTCGGCGACGTTGACCGAGGCGCGCACGCGGGTGCGCCCGCCGTGCGGCAGGTCCAGCAGGCCCTCGACGTCATCGTACTTCGTCGTCAGGCGCAGCTGCACGGGCCCGGCCCACTCGTGGGTGCCGAAGTGGGTGATGGTGGCGGCCAGGGAGCCGGTGACGTGCTCGACGGCCAGCGGGTCGGTGTAGCAGGACGCCTCGAACGTGGTGCCCTCGTGGCCGCGCTCGGCGGTGCCGGAGGTCACCGCGCCGGTGCCGACGACGTCGTCCAGGCCGGCGAGGATGCGCGGCAGGTCGGCGTAGACGCGGGTGATCGGCGGGCCGGCCAGCGAGCCGGCCAGGTAGCAGTACTGGCAGTGCCCCGGGCAGCCCTCGGCGATCGGGAAGGAGAAGTCCGCGCTGGGCGGGATGGGGGTGGGCCGGCGCTTGGAGGCGGCGCTGGTGACCACGGCCAGGGTGCGCTTGGCGGCCGCGTAGGTGGCGCGCTCGTCGGCGCCGCGCAGGGCGGGCAGGCGGTCGCCGCCGAGCAGGTGCACGTCCTGCACGCCGGCGGCGGTGAGGCGCTCGAGGATCGCGCGGCCGTGGGGCTCGGCCTGGGCGGAGGCGGTGACGTAGACGGTGGAGGGGACCCACAGGCGGGGCCGGGTCAGCTGCGCGCTGGGCACGTCCTGTTCAACGCCGGCGCGGGTGCGGGCCGTCCCCGGGCGGGGGTGTCGCGCACCACACGCGGTGGCGGCGCGGCGGGCGCGGGGTGGGCGCGAGGTGGGCGCGGGGTGGGCGCGGGGTGCGGGCGGGGGGTGCCGCGCCCAGGATGGCGCCGTGGAGAACCTGCTGCGCCGGCTGAGCCCCGCCCCGGACGGCAGGCCCCCCGGCCCGCCGGCCGGCACCCCCGGGCGGCGCGCCGCGCAGGTCGTGCCGCAGGCCGGCGCGACGGTGCCCGAGCGGCCCGGCGCGGTGCCCGACAGCCGCGCCCTGCGCGCGCTCTTCCGCACCGCCGGCTCGCTGCGCCGCGGCAAGGCCGTGCACACCCTCGGCGCGGTCGTCGCCGGCGAGGTCGTCCGGCACGGGCTGCGCGAGCCCACCGGGGTGGCGTGGCTGGACGAGCCGGGCGTGGACCGCGCCGTGGTGCGCCTCTCGCGCGCGGCCGGGACGCGGCGCCCGCTGCCGGACGTGCTGGGCCTGGCGGTGCGCGTGGCCGGGCCCGACGGCGAGCCGCGCGACCTGCTGCTGGCCACCACGGGCGACACCGGCCTGCGCCGGCGCGTGCTGCGCCCCGCCCTCGACTGGCGCTCGGGCACCTACGGCAGCGTCGCCGCCTACCGCACGCCCGCCGGGCCGCTGCTGCTCGGCGCGCGCTGGCGCTCCGGGCGCTTCCTGCTGGCGGTGGCCGCCCCGCGCGGGCCGTGGCGCCCGTTCGCGGAGCTGCGCCTGCACGAGGACCCCGCCACCGCCCCGGACCGGGTGCTCACCTTCGACCCGGGCCGCTACCCGGTGCCCGGCATGGACCTGCCGATGGCGTGGCTGCGCGTGCGCGAACCCGCCTACGCCGGCTCGCGCGCCGGGCGCAGCCGGCACGACCGCTGAACCCGGCGCCCGCGGCGGGGCGCTCGCCTCAGCGCGCGGCGCGCTGCGCCTCCCGCTGCCCGGTGCGGGTGCGGCGGGTGGCCAGGTGGTTCACGCCCCACAGCACCACGCCGAGGACCAGCAGCAGCCCGGCGATGCGGTACTGCTCCACGTCGCGCCCCGACGTCCACGGCAGCACCAGGTAGGCGCACGCGAGCGCGCCGACCACGGGCAGCACCCGGCCGGCGGAGAAGTGCCGGTGCTGCACCGGGTCGCGGCGCAGCACCAGGACGGTGACGTTGACCAGGCAGAACACCGTCAGCAGCAGCAGCGAGGTGGTGCCGCCCAGGATCGCCACGACGGGCGAGTCCGGCTCCAGCGAGACGTAGGTGACCAGGGCCAGCGCGATGGCCGTGGTGAGCAGGATCGAGACCCACGGGGTGCGCCGGAAGGGGTGCACGGTGGCCAGCACCGGCGGCAGGACGCGCTGCTTGCTCATCCCGTACAGCAGCCGGCTGGCCATCATCATGTTGATCAGCGCGGAGTTGGCGACGGCGAACATGGAGATGAACGGCAGCAGGTCCGACATGGGGAACCCGGGCGCGGCCGTCTGCACGACCTCCACCAGCGGCGTCTCGCTCTCCTGCAGCCGGCCCACCGGCACCACCGCCACCGCGCAGATCGAGACCAGCACGTAGACCACCGCGGTCAGCCCCAGCCCGCTGAGCAGCACGCGCGGGAAGGTGCGGCTGGGGTCGCGGGTCTCCTCGGCCATGTTCACCGAGTCCTCGAAGCCGACCATCGCGAAGAACGCCAGCGACGTCGCGGTGCTCACCGCCAGCAGCACGCTCTTGTCCTGCGGCGTCTCGAAGGCCACCACGCGCGAGAGGTCGCCGTTGCCGCCGCCGAGGAACCACAGGCCGATGAAGATGACGATGAGCAGGCCGGAGAGCTCCACGAGGGTGAGCACGACGTTGAGCTTCACGCTGTCGCTGACGCCGCGGAAGTTCACCGCCATCACCAGCACCACGAACGCCAGCGCGATGACGAGCACCGTGCCGTTGCCGGCGTCGAAGCCGAAGCCGGCGACGAGGTTGGCCGCGAAGGCGCGCGAGGCCGCCGAGGCGGAGGTGATGCCCGAGCACATCACCACGAAGCACACCAGGAACGTCAGGAAGTGCAGGCCGAACGCCTTGTGCACGTACAGGGCCGCGCCGGCGGCCTGGGGGTACTTGGTGACCAGCTCCAGGTAGGAGAACGCGGTCACGGTGGCCACGGCGAAGGCGACGAGGAACGGCAGCCACGCCGCGCCGCCGACCTCGCCGGCGACCTGCCCGGTCAGGGCGTACACGCCGGTGCCGAGGATGTCGCCCACGACGAACAGCAGCAGCAGCTTCGGGCCGATCACCCGCTTCAGCTCGGGCTGCTCCTGCACTGCCTGCGGGGTGGGGGCGCTGGTGCTCACGGTGGACCTCCCGGTGCGGGACTGCCGGACGAGCGATCACCCATCGTGGCGCTCTACCGGCCGGGGTACCAGTCCGCCTCCGGCGCGGCCCGGCCGAAGAACCAGCCCTGCGCGAGGTCCCAGCCCTGGGCGCGCAGGTGCTCGGCCTGCTCGGCGCTCTCCACACCCTCGGCCACCGCCTGCAGGCCCAGCCCGTGCGCCAGGCCCAGCACCGCCGCGGTGACCCGCTCGGCGGCGGGGTCGCCGGGCACGTCGGCCAGGAAGGAGCGGTCCAGCTTCAGCACCGACACCGGCAGCCGGCGCAGGTACGACAGCGCCGAGTAGCCGGTGCCGAAGTCGTCGACGGCCAGGGGCACGCCCGCCGCGCTCAGCCGCTGCAGCTCCAGGGCGGTGGTGGGGTCCCCGGCCAGCAGCGAGTGCTCCAGCAGCTCCACCACCAGGCGCCCCGGCGCCAGCCCCCGCCGGCGCAGCCCGCGCGCGACCTCCTCGGCGAAGGTGCCGTCCAGCCGGCGCGCGCCCGTGTTGACCGAGACGCGCACCCCCGGGCGGCGCTGCAGCAGGTCCAGCGCCCGCTCCAGCACCAGGGCGTCCACGGCCACGGCCAGCCCCGCCTCCTCGGCCACCGGCAGGAACTCCTCCGGCTCCAGCAGGCCCCGGCGCGGGTGCGGCCAGCGCACGAGCGCCTCGAAGCCGACGCGCTCGCCGTCGGCCAGGCGCACCACCGGCTGGTAGTGCACCTGCAGCCGGCCGCCCTCCAGGGCGGCGCGCAGCTCGTCCTCCACGCGCAGCCGGGCCAGCAGCCGCTCGCGCATCACCGGGCGGAAGAGCCGGACCTGCCCGGGCCCGCGGCCCTTGGCCGTGCGCAGCGCGGTGTCCGCGTCGCGCAGCAGGGAGAGCGCGTCCGGGGCGCGCACGCCGTCGCCCACGCCATCGCTCACGTCGTCGCGCACGTCGTCGCCCACGCCGTCGCGCACGGCCAGCGCCACGCCCACGCCCGCCCCGCAGCGCACCTCGCGCCCGCCCGCGCGCAGCGGCTCGGCCAGCGCGCTCGCCAGGCGCCGGGCGGTCTCCAGCGCCGCGCCCTCCACCTCCGCGGCCGGCAGCGCGGCGGTGGACGCCTCGACGACGACGGCGAACTCGTCGCTGCCCAGGCGGGCCACGACGTCGCCGCCGCGCACCGCGCCCAGCAGCCGGCGGGCGGCGGCCACGAGCACCTCGTCGGCGCCCACGTGCCCGAGGTCGGCGTTGAGCACGCCGAAGCGGTCCAGGTCGCACACCATCACCGCCAGCGGCGGGCCGGGCAGCTGCAGGCGCCGGTCCAGCTCGTCCAGCAGCGCGGTGCGGTTGCGCAGCCCCGTCAGCTCGTCGTGGTCGGCGCGGTGCACCCGCTCCGCCAGGGCCCGGTGCTCCTCGTCGTCGTCGACGGCCTGCACCACCACGACCTCGCGGCCCCCCGCGCGCGCCAGCGCCACGGTGCAGCGCGCCCAGAACGACGTGCCGTCCGCGCGGCGCACCAGCGCCTCGTGCACCGCCCCGCCGCCGCGCCGGCGCAGCGAGGCGACCACCCGGTCGAAGGGGTGGCGCGCGTCGGTGCCGGCGGTGGGCACCGCGTCCTTCAGCAACCGGCCCACCAGCGCCTCGCGGGGGGCGCGCACCATCTCGCACGCGGCGGCGTTGACGGCCAGGACGACGCCGGCGGTGTCGGTGACGGCGACCCCGGCGCCCAGCGAGTCGAACGCCTCGCGGGCGCGGGCGCCGGTGAGGTCGCGCAGGTCGTGCACCGGCGCCGGCGGCACGGGCGGGGCCTGGGCGTCGCGCCGGCCGGCGGACTCGCCGCGGCGGCGTTCCGACCGGGACGGCTGGGCGGTCACGGGCACCTCCGGGAGGGGTGGTGGCATCCTCCCAGCAACGGCGGGGACGGGGAAGGCGAGCGGCGGCCGCGACCGCGGCCCGCGTCCCGGCCGCACCCGGGAGGAGCAGCCGTGAGCACCGCACCCGCCGGTACACCCGCCGGCGCACCCGCACGCGCGCGCGCCCGCCGGGCCTGGCACCTGTACCGCGCCTGGCGCAACCTGCCCGCCACGGCGCTGGCGGTGGGGTGGGCGCGCCGGCACGGGGCACGGATCACCGTCGGCGAGGACCTGCTGGTGGAGTGCGCCGGGATGCCGCCGCGCACCTACGGGCGCGGGGGCACCACCGTGGGCAACGCGTGGCTGCACGGCGGGCTGGGCGGGCCGCGCCGGCGCCGGCACGAGGCGCGCCACGCGGACCAGTACGCCCTGCTGGGCACCGGGCCGTTCCTGGCGCTGTACGGGCTCAACGCGCTGCTCACGCGCAACGACCCGCGCCTGAACCTCTTCGAGCGCTGGGCCGGGCTGGCCGACGGCGGCTACGCGCCCGGCTCGGCCCCCCGCTCGCCCACCCGCTCCACGACGCGCTCGACGACGCGCTCGACGACCTCCTCGAGCACCGGGCCCTCGAGGACAGCGCCCTCGAGGACCTGAGCGCCCGCGCGGACGACCGGCGCGGCCGCGGGCGCGGCGGCCGGGGGGTGCGGGCGCACGCGCACCGCCAGCAGCGCCACGTCGTCCTCGGCGAAGCCGGCGACCTCGGCCAGCACCGCGTCGCACACCCCCTCAGGGCCCAGGTCGGCGAAGCGGGCGGCGGTGTCCGCCAGCCACTGCACGCCGTCGTCGATGGAGGCGCCGCGGCGCTCGACCAGGCCGTCGGTGTACAGCAGGACCGTCGCGCCGGCGCTCAGGCCGTGCACGTGATCGGCGCGCTGGAAGGAGGCGTCCATGCCCAGCAGCAGGTCCGGGTCGGTGCGCAGCACCTCCACGCGCCCGTCGGGGGTGATCACCACGGGCGGCGGGTGGCCGGCGTTGGACCAGCGCAGCCGCCACGAGCGGGTGCCCTCGACCGGCTCGACGGTGGCCAGCACGCCCGTGGCCAGCGCCCCCACGCCCAGGTCGCGCATCGCGCGGTCCAGCGCGGACAGCGCCGAGGCCGGGGAGACCTCCAGGGAGTAGCCGATGCCGCGCAGCAGGTTGCGCACCTGCCCCATGGCCGCGGCCGCGTCCTGGTCGTGGCCGGTGACGTCGCCGATGACCAGGCACGCGGTGCCGGAGGCGGTGAGGAAGGCGTCGTGCCAGTCGCCGCCGACCTGGGCGTGCTCGGCGGCCGGCAGGTAGCGCACCGCGATCTCCAGGTGCTCCGGCTGCGGCGCGGAGGTCAGCAGGCTGCGCTGGAGGGTCTCGGCCAGCGAGCGCACCGCGTCGGCGGCCTCGCGCTCTGCGCGCCGGGCGCGCACCCGGTCCAGCGACTGCGCGGCGGAGGCGGCCAGCGCCGTGAGCAGGTCGCGGTCCTCCGGGCGCAGCTCGCGCGGGCGCCGCCAGGACAGGCCCAGCACGCCGAGCGTGCGCTCGCCCAGCCGCAGCGGCCAGGCGGCGGTGCCCGCGGCGGCGTCGACGACCGGCGCGCCGCGCAGCGCGCCCGCCAGCGCGCCGGCGGCCGGGTCCGCGCCGTCCCCGAGCACCTGCAGGCGCCCGGGAGCGTCCGCGGCCGGTTCCAGCACGCCCAGCACGACGCCGTCGGCGCCCAGCAGGGCCGAGGCGCCGCGGGCCAGCACGCGCAGCACGTCGGCCTCGGCGTCCACGTCCGGCAGCGCCTGGGCCACGGCGACGAGCCCGGCCAGGCGCCGCGCCTGCCAGGCCTGCAGGTCCGCGCGGCGCCGCTCGGCCTCGTAGGAGGCGGCCGCGGACAGCCCGTCGCCGACGGTGGCGGCCACCAGGCGCAGGAAGTCGCGGTAGGTGGCGTCCGGGGCGATGTGCGGGCTCAGCCGCGCCGCGAGCACCCCCGGGGAGGACTCGCCCATCGCGGCGGGGATGCGCACCCACGCCAGCGGGCCGGCGCCCTCGCCGGAGCGCACGAGCACCTGGCGCGGGCGCAGCGGCTCCGGCGCCGGGGGCAGCACCCGCGGGCGCGCGGCCCCGGCCGCGCCGGGCAGGTGCAGGTCGACCTCGGGCAGGTCCAGCGGCGCGGTGCGCAGCACGTCCAGGGCGCGGTCGGCCACCTCGGAGGGGGAGTCCAGGTCGGTGGCGAGGTCGCCCAGCAGGGTCAGCAGCTCCAGGCGGCGGTGGTCCTGCACCTGACGGGTGGTCTCCACGGCGAGGTCCAGGACGCCCACCACGGCGCCGTGCTCGTCGCGGATGGGCGAGTAGGAGAAGGTGAAGTACGCCTCCTCCAGGAAGCCCTTGCGGTGCAGCGGCACGGCGAGGTCCACCGACCAGGTGGCCCGGCCGGCGAGCGCCTCGTCGAACAGCGGCGCGAGACCCTCCCACGCCTCGGGGAACACCTCGGGCACCCCGCGGCCCAGCGCGGCGGGGTGCTTGTCGCCGGCGAGGTCGGCGTAGGGCTGGTTGTAGAGCATGGTCAGCTCCGGCCCCCACGCCACCAGCGCCGGGAAGCGGGTGCCCAGCACCACCTCCAGCGCCTGGCGCAGCGGCCGCGACCAGCCGGCGGGCTCGCCGAGCGGGGTGGCGGACCAGTCGACCGCCTCGTAGGCCTCGCGCAGGCCGCTGGCCTCGGCGAAGGGCAACCTGTCCACACCGAGAACCTAGTGGAGCCCCGGCGTCCCGCCGCCGCGCCGGGTCCTGCGCGCGCACCGCGTCCCGCCCTACCCTGGCGCCACCTGCGCGGCCGGGGGCGGTCCCACCCGGCCCGCTCGCCTGCGACGGGGTGGGTGGTGAGGCGTGGCAGCGCCGTGGGAGGGCACGGACGCGCCGCCCCTGCGCGTCCTGGGCGCCGTGGCGGTGGGCGCGGGCACGACCCCGCTGTCCCCGCGGCTGCGCCGGCTGCTGGCCGTGCTGCTGGCGCGCCGCGGCTCGGTGGTGCCGGTGGACGCGCTGGTGGACCTGGTGTGGGACGGCGCCGCGGCACCGGAGCGGCCCGGGGCGGCGCTGCACAACCTCGTCGCCCGGCTGCGCGCCCGGCTGCAGCGGGTCGCCCCCGGCGTGGTGCTGGCGCACCGGCCGCCCGGGTACGCGCTGGGCGCCGGCGAGGGGGACTGCGACGCGACCCGCTTCGAGCTGCTGGTGCGCCTGGCCCGCCGCGAGCTGGCCACCTCGCCCCCGCGGGCGCTGGAGCTGCTGGAGCAGGCGCTGGGGCTGTGGCGCGGGGCGGCCTACGCGGAGTTCGCCGACGAGGACTTCGCCCGCCCGGAGGCGGCGCGGCTGGAGGAGGAGCGGCGCTGCGCGCTGGAGGACCGCGCGGAGGCGCTGCTGCGGCTGGGCCGCCACGACGAGGCCGCCGCCGCCGCGGGGGCGCTGGCCGCGGCCGACCCGCTGCGCGAGCGCCCGCAGCACCAGCTCGCCCTGGCGCGCTACCGCGCCGGCCGGCACGCCGACGCCCTGGCGGTGCTGCGCGACCACCGCCGGCGCCTGGCCGCGGAGCTGGGCCTGGACGCCCCCGCGGCGCTGCTGCGGCTGGAGGAGCGGGTGCTGCGCCAGGACCCGGCGCTCGACGCCGCCCCCGCCCCCGCACCCGCACCCGCGGCACCGCCGCCCGCGGCCGCGGCCGTGGCGCCGTCCGCACCACCGTCCGCACCACCGTCCGCGCCGCCGGCGGGACCGGCCTTGCTGGGGCGCGAGGACGACCTCGCCGGGCTGCTGCCGCTGGTGCGAGCGGGCGCGCTGGTCACGCTCACCGGGCCCGGTGGCGTCGGCAAGACCGCCCTGGCCCGCCACCTCGCGCACCGGCTCGCCGGCGAGCACCGCGACGGCGCGGTGCTCGTCGAGCTCGGCGCCGTGCCCGCCGCCGAGGACGTGGTGCCGGCCGTCGTCACCGCGCTGCAGCTGCAGGTGCGCGGGGAGGGCACCGCGCTGCAGCGCGTCGTGCGGCACCTGGCCGAGCGCGACGCGCTCGTCGTGCTCGACGACTGCGAGCACGTCGTGGACGCCGCCGCGGCGCTGGCCGCGGCCCTGGTGGGCGGCTGCCCCGGGGTGGCGGTGCTGACCACGAGCCGCTGCCCGCTGGACGTGGAGGGTGAGCGGGTGTGGGCGCTGACGCCGCTGGAGCTGCCCGCCGGGACCGCCCGCGGTGCGCAGGAGGTGCTGCGCTCACCCGCCGCCCGGCTCTTCGCCGAGCGGGCGCGGGCCCGCTGCCGCACCTTCCGCGTCGACGACGGCACCGCCGGGGACGTCGCCGAGCTGTGCCGGCGCCTGGACGGCCTGCCGCTGGCCATCGAGCTGGCCGCGGCGCGCGCGGGCGCCCTGACGCCCGCGGACCTGGTGCGGCGCCTGCCCTCGCGCTTCGAGCTGCTGCGGGACGGGCCGCGCACCGCCCCCGGGCGGCACCGGACCCTGCGCGCGGTCGTCGCCTGGTCGCACGACCTGCTCGGCGAGCCGACCCGCGCGCTCTTCGACGTGCTGAGCGTCCTCGCCGGCGACTTCCCGCTGGAGACCGCCGAGCGGCTGGCCGCCGCCCTGCCCGGCGTCGTCGCGCTGCCCGACGGCGGGGACGACGGCAAGTACGACGGCAAGTACGACGGCAGGGACGACGACGGGGACGACGGCGGGGGGGCCGTCGCCGTCCTGCTGGCCTCGCTGGTGGACCGCTCGGTGGTGGTCGCGCTCGACGCGCCCGGTGGGGGGCGCCGCTACCGGCTGCTGGAGACGCTGCGCGCCTACGGGCGCGAGCAGCTCGCCCGCCGCGGCGTCGAGCACGAGGTGCGGCGCGCGCACGCCGAGGTGCACGCGCGGCTGCTGGAGGAGGCGGTGGACCACCGGTACGGGCCCGGGCACGTGGCGGGCGTCGAGCGGGTCGCGGACGCCTTCGACGAGGTGCGCGCGGCCGTGGGGTGGGCGCTGGCGCAGGACCCGGCGCTGGCGGTGCGGCTGGTGGCCGGCACGCGGGTGCACCTGGAGCACCGGCTGTCCCCGGAGGTGCCCGGGTGGGCGCAGCGGGTGCTGGAGCGGGTGGCGGCACCGGGCGGGGCGGGCGGGCCGCTGCCGGGCCTGGCGCTCGTGCACGGCGTGGCCGCCTCCGGCGCGCGCTTCGCCGGCGACCTGCCGCGCGCGCGGCGCCTGGCGCTGGCCGGGCTGGAGCTGGCGGAGGACCCCGCGGCCGAGGCGCACCTGTGCTTCCTGCTCAGCGAGGTGAGCCTCTTCGAGGGCGACCTCGACGGCGCCGACCGGTGGAGCCGGCGGGTGCGCGCGCTGCGCCCGGCGGTGCCGGAGGCGCGCCTGGCCGCGCTGAACGTCTCGCTGACGGCGCTCTACCGCGGCCGCGGCGCGCAGGCCGCCGAGCTGGCCGCCGCGGTGCGCGCCGAGGCGCGGCGGGCCGGCGACGAGGTCGGTGCGGCGTGGGCGACGTACGTCACCGGCGAGGTCCTGCTGGAGGACGCGCCGCTCGTCGCCGCGCAGCACCTGCAGGAGGCCCTGGCGGCCGCCCACCGCCTCGGCGAGCGCTACCTGACCGGTGTCGCGCTGACGACGGCGGCCTCGCTGCACGCCCGGCACGGCGAGGCCGCCGAGGCCGTCCCGCTGTTCCGGCGGGCCGTGCGGCACTGGCGCTCCCTGGGGGACTGGACGCACCAGTGGACCGCCCTGCGCAACGTGCTGGAGCTGCTGCTGCGCCTGGGCCGCGACGAGGACGCCGCGGTGCTGCACGGCGTGCTGGCGGCCCGGGAGGAGGAGGTGCCCGGGTTCGGCGCCGACGCGCGCCGGGTGCGGCTCGCCGGCGACGTGCTGCGCGAGCGCCTGGGCCCGGTGCGCTGGGCCGCGCTGCGCGCGCGGGGGCGCTCGCTCGGCGGCGAGGAGGTCCTCGCGCACGTCGAGGCGGCCCTGGCCGACCTCGCCCCGGCCGACCTCGCCCCGGCCGACCTCGACGGCGCGCCTCAGCGCGGCAGCAGGTAGAAGCGCAGCAGGGCGAAGCCCTCCACCGGCAGCACCCGGGCCCCGGCGAAGCCGGCGGCGCGGGCGTAGCGCTCCAGCACCGGCCGGCGCATCACCGTGCCCGTGCCGGCCGAGCCGGGCCCGGCGGACAGCCCGTCGGGCAGGCACACGAAGAGGCTGAACCCGTACATGGCGCGCTCCACCTCGTCACCGGGCGCGGTGAACTCCTCGGCCACCGCCTCGTCGACCACGACGACGGCCCCGTCGGGGCGCACCGCGCGGTGCACGGCGGCCAGCACCCCCACCGGGTCGGGCATGTCGTGCACGCACTCGGCGGCCAGGGCCAGGTCGAAGGCGCCCACCTCGTCGAGCCGGGCCGCGTCGGCGCAGCGGAAGGTGACGCGGTCGGCCACGCCGGCGGCGGCGGCGTGGGCACGCGCCGCCTCCACCGACGCGGCGTCCACGTCCACCCCCACGACCTCGAGCGCGGGGTGGGCCAGCGCCAGGGCCACCGAGGACCAGCCGGCGCCGCACCCCACGTCCAGCGCGCGGGCGCCGGGCCGGGCGAGGACCTCGCGCACCTGCGGCACGCCGGCCAGGGCGCCGGGCAGGGCGTGCAGGAACCAGGGCCGGTTCAGGTCGGCCTGGGACTCGCGCGCGTCGTCGCCGAGGGCCTCCCAGCTGACGCCCCCGCCGTCGCGGTACGCGCGCAGCAGCTCGGGCAGGTGCGCGCCCACGGCGGCCAGCATGCGCGGCAGGGGGGCGAGGTGGGCGAGGCTGTCGGGGTCGGTCAGGGCCTCGGCGGCCCCGGCGGGCAGCTCGTAGCGGCGCTGCCCGTCGCCGGGGACGACGCGCAGCAGGCCGGCGACGGCCTGCTGCTCCAGCCACTCGCGGGCGTAGCGCTCCTGCGTGCCGGTGCGCGCGGCGAGCTGCTGCGGGGTCGCGGGGCCGTGCGCGCGCAGGTCGCGGTACCAGCCGAGGCGGTCGCCGACGTGCACCGCGAGCGCCTCGAACCCGCCGACGACGGCGGTGAGGACGCGCTCGGCGACGGCCTCGGCGGTCGGCTCGGCGGTCGGCTCGGGGGTGGGCGCGGGGGTCGGGGCGGCGTCGCGCCGGGGGAGGGTGTCGGGCAGGCTGGTCACGGCCGGCTCCTCGGTCCACGGGGTGCGGGTGCGGGTGGTCACGCCACCGGTGTAGGCCCGTGCGCTCCCGGGCCGCTGTCAGGCCGCTGTCGGCCGCTGCCCCGCGGGGGCGGCCGGGGAGCGGCGGGGCGGCGGAATCGTTCCGCCCCCCGGGTCGTTGAGCACTCAACGAGAGGTGCCCGAGGGGCACCGCGACGGGCGCCCCCGGGGCGCCGGGGAGGGGAGCACGGTGGAGATCGGCATCAGCGCCTTCGCGGAGACCACGCCCGACGCGACGGGGGCCACCATCAGCCACGCCGAGCGGCTGCGCGAGGTCGTGGAGGAGATCGAGCTGGCGGACCAGGTGGGCCTGGACGTCTACGGCCTCGGCGAGCACCACCGCGACGACTACGCGGCCTCGGCGCCCGCGGTCGTCCTGGCCGCCGCCGCCGCGCGCACCTCCCGCATCCGCCTGTCCAGCGCCGTCACGGTGCTCTCCTCCGACGACCCGGTGCGCGTCTTCCAGCAGTTCGCCACCCTCGACGGCCTCTCCGGCGGGCGCGCCGAGGTCCTGGCCGGGCGCGGCTCCTTCATCGAGTCGTTCCCGCTGTTCGGCTACGACCTGTCCGACTACGAGGAGCTGTTCACCGAGAAGCTGGACCTGCTGCTGACGATCCGGCGCGACCCGTCGAACGTCACCTGGCCCGGCGGGCGCCACCGCGCCGCGGTCCAGGGCCTGGGCGTGTACCCGCTGCCCGTGCAGCAGCCGCTGCCGGTGTGGATCGGGGTGGGCGGCAGCCCGGAGTCCGTCGTGCGCGCCGGCACCCTGGGCCTGCCGCTGGCGGTGGCCATCATCGGCGGCGAGCCCGCGCAGTTCCGCCCCCTGGTGGAGCTGTACCGCGAGGCCGCCCGCCGCGCCGGCCACGACCCGGCCACCCTGCCGGTGGCCACGCACTCGCACGGCTTCGTCGCCGAGACCAGCCAGCGCGCCACCGACGTCCACTTCGAGCCGTACCGGCACACGATGAACGTCATCGGCCGCGAGCGCGGCTGGCGCCCCTTCAGCCGCACCAGCTACGAGGCCGCACGCAGCCGCCGCGGCGCGCTGCTCGTCGGCTCCCCGCAGGAGGTGGCCGAGAAGGTGCTGCTGCAGCGCGAGCAGCTGGGCATCGACCGCTTCATGCTGCACCTGAGCGCGGGCACGATGCCGCACCGCGACGTCATGCGCGCGGTGGAGCTGCTGGGCACCGAGGTCGCCCCGATCGTGCGCGCCGAGGCGGGCACCACGGTGCCGGCCTCGCCGCTGTCGACGCCGGCCCCCGCGGTCGCCGCCCCCACCGCCTGAGCCGCCCGCACGCGCGAGCGCCCGTCCCGGCAGCCACCGGGACGGGCGCTCGCGTCCGTTCGCCGCTCGCTCGCCTAGGCGCGCTTCCTGCGCAGCAGCAGCCACACCGTGACGGCCACGGCCGCCACGACGACGCCGAGCACGGCGCCGCCCTGCTGCTTGGGGGTGCCCGGGGCGCTGTCGCTGGCGCCGTGCACCGAGGAGACCGCGCGGTCCTTGACGTCGGCGACCTTGTGCTGGGCCTGCGCCTTGACGTCCTCGACCTTGTGCTGCGCCTGGGCCTTGAGGTCGTCCACCTTCGCCTGGGCCTGGGCCTTCACGTCCGCCTTGGCGGCCAGCGCGTCGGCGGTCTCGGCCAGGCGCTCGCGGGTCTGCGCGATGTCGCGCTCGAGCTCGTCGCGGTCGGTGGGCGGGGTCGGCTGGGTGCTGCTCATCGCTTGAAGCCCTCCTTGACGGCGTCGACGTCCGCCTTGACGCTCTCGACCGACGCCTGCGGCACCGGCGGGACGGCCTGCTGGACCTCCTTCTTGCCCACCAGCGCGGCCACCGCGGCCAGCGCCAGGAGCACGACGGCCACGATCAGGGCCGACAGCCACACGTCCAGCACCAGGGAGAGCGCGGCGATCGCCGTGGTGACCAGGGCGCCGATCGCGAAGAACGCCAGCAGCCCGGCCACCGAGAACGCCCCGATGCCCAGGCCGGCCTTCTTGCCCTTGGCGGTCAGGTCCACCTTCGCCAGCTGCACCTCGTCGCGCACCAGGCGCGAGACCTGCTGCGTGAGGTCGCTGACGAGCTGGCCGACGGAGGCGTCGTCGTGCGCGCTGCGGGAGACGACCGGCCCCGGGCCCTCCGCGGGCGTGGCGGCGCTGGACGCGGTGCGCGCGCCGGAGCGGTGGACGCTCAGGTCGTCCGTGCGCGTGGAGCTCCTGTCGTGGCTCATGAGGAGGGTGTACCCCGCCGCGGGCCGCGGCGAAACCCGAGACGTCCGGGGTGCGGATCAGCGCATGTGGGGGTACACGTGCGTCGTCGGCGGCACGAACGTCTCCTTCAGCACGCGCGGGCTGGTCCAGCGCTGCAGGTTCAGCACCGAGCCGGCCTTGTCGTTGGTGCCCGAGGCGCGCGAGCCGCCGAACGGCTGCTGGCCCACCACCGCCCCGGTGGGCTTGTCGTTGACGTAGAAGTTGCCCGCGGCGAAGCGCAGGGCGTCGGACGCCTGCCGCACCGCCGCGCGGTCGTCGGCGACGACCGCGCCGGTCAGCCCGTACGGCGAGCCGGTGTCCACCAGGCGCAGCGCGTCCTCCCACGCGCCGGGGCGGGAGTCGTCGTAGACGTGCACGGCCAGCACGGGCCCGAAGTACTCGGTGCGGAACGCCTCGTCGCCGGGGTCCTCGCCCAGCAGGACGGTGGGGCGCACGAAGAACCCCTCGGAGTCGTCGTACGTGCCGCCGGCGGCGACCTCGATCCCGGCGGTGGCGCGCGCGCGCTCGATCGCCGCGGCGTTCTTGGCGAAGGCGCGCGCGTCGATGACGGCGCCGCCGAAGTTCGACAGGTCGGTGACGTCGCCGTACGTCAGGGACTCCACCCGCGCCAGGAGGTCGGCGCCCACCCGGTCCCACACCGAGCGCGGCACGAACGCGCGCGAGGCCGCCGAGCACTTCTGGCCCTGGTACTCGAACGCGCCGAGCAGCACCGCGGTGGTGAGCACCTGCGGGTCGGCCGAGGGGTGCGCCAGCACGAAGTCCTTGCCGCCGGTCTCCCCCACCAGCCGCGGGTAGGTGCGGTAGGAGGAGATGTTCTCCCCCACCGTGCGCCACAGGTGCTGGAACGTGGCGGTGGAGCCGGTGAAGTGGATGCCGGCCAGGTGCGGGTCGCTCAGCGCCACGTCGGAGACGGCGCGCCCGTCGCCGCCGACGAGGTTCACCACGCCCGGCGGCAGGCCCGCCGCCTCCAGCAGCCGCATCGTCCAGTGCGCGGAGAGCATCTGCGTCGGGCTGGGCTTCCACACCACCGTGTTGCCCATGAGCGCCGGCGCGGTGGGCAGGTTCCCGGCGATGGCGGTGAAGTTGAACGGGGTGATCGCGTAGACGAACCCCTCCAGCGGGCGGTGGTCGAGGCGGTTCCACGTCCCCGGGGAGGAGAGCGGCTGCTCGGCGACGAGGCGCCGGCCGAAGGCGACGTTGAAGCGCCAGAAGTCCACCAGCTCGCACGGCGCGTCGATCTCCGCCTGCTGCGCGGTCTTGGACTGCCCGAGCATCGTGGCCGCGGCCAGCGTCTCGCGCCACGGGCCGGCCAGCAGGTCCGCGGCGCGCAGGAACACCGCGGCGCGCTCGTCGTAGTCCAGCGCCGCCCACCGCGGCCCGGCGGCCAGCGCCGCGTCCACGGCGGCGCGCGCGTCGGCGTGCGTGGCGGCGGCGAAGGTGCCCAGCACGGCGCGGTGGCGGTGCGGCTGCACGACGTCGACGCGCTCGCCGCCGCCGAGCGACTGCACCCCGCCGATCGTCTGGGTGATCTCCACGGGGTTCGCCGCCTGCGCGGCGAGGGCGTCGGTGAGCAGCTTCCGCTCGGTGCTGCCGGGCGCGTGGGTGCGCACCGGCTCGTTGCGGGGGGCGGGCACCTCGGTCACGGACTGCATCTCGGGCTCCTCCGGGGTCCTCGGGCGGTGGCGCTCAGGCGGTGACGAGCGAGCGGGCGAAGAACGCCAGGTTCGCCGGGCGCTCGGCCAGGCGGCGGGAGAAGTACGCGTACCAGTCGGTGCCGAAGGGCACGTAGGTGCGCGCCACGTGCCCGGCGGCGGCCAGGCGACGCAGCTCCTCGGTGCGGATGCCGTGCAGCATCTGGAACTCCCCCGCCGGTGCGCCCCCGGCGGCGCGCGCGGTCAGCAGCTCCTCCGCCACGCGCACCAGGCGCAGGTCGTGGGTGGCGACCATCGGGTACGCGCCGCCGTCCAGCAGGGTGCGCAGGCAGCGCACGTAGGCCAGGTCCACGTCCCGCTTGGCGGGGTGGGCGACGTCGGCCGGTTCGGCGTACGCGCCCTTGACCAGGCGCACCCGCGAGCCGGGGCGCGCCAGGTCGGCGGCGTCGCCGGGGGTGCGCCGCAGCATCGACTGCAGCACGCCGCCGGTGCGGGGGAAGTCCGCGCGCAGCACCCGCAGCGCCTCCAGCGTGGCGTCGACGCGGGTGTGGTCCTCCATGTCGAGGGTGACGTCCACGCCGCGGGCGTGCGCGTGCTCCGCGAGGGCGTGCGCGCGCTCGGTGGCGCGCGCCGGCCCGTCCGGGCCCAGGCCCTGCCCCAGCGCGGACAGCTTCACCGACACCTCGTTGCCCCGCGCCAGGCCGGCGCCGGCCAGGGCGTCGACCAGCTCGCGGTAGGCGGCGGCGGTGGCGTCGGCCTGCTCGGGGCGCACGACGTCCTCGCCGAGCACGTCGAGGGTGGCGCGCACGCCGTGGGCGTCGAGGGCGCGCACCGCGCCCAGCGCCGAGCGCACGTCCTCGCCGGCGACGAAGCGCCGCACGACGGGACGGCTGAGGCTGCTCCCGGTCACCAGGGAACGCACGCGCGGCGAGCCCGCCACGCCCAGGACCGCTCGTCCGAACACGCCCCCGACGCTAGGCGCGCGCGGGCCGCGCGACCAGGGGCGGGTGGGCGCCTCGTCGCGGGCCCGGCCCGGGGCGGACCCGGTCGTCGAGCTCCGCCTCGGTGCGGGGTCGGTGCGTCGCTGAGCGCGACGAGCGTGCGCCTGCCGGTGGACGGCGGGCCGAGGCGTCCCGCGCACGCGGTGCGGGGTGCCAGCGTGGGCGGGTGAGCACCGCGTCCGGTCGTCCCTCGTCCCGCCGTCCCGGGCCCCGCCGTTCGTCCTCGTTGCGCGAGCCCGTCGTGCTGGCCCTGGTGGGGCTGCCGGTGGTGGGGGCGCTGGTCACGCTGGTGGTGGTGGCGTACCTGACGAGCTGGGAGCTGGTGACCGAGGACGTGGGGGCGGTGCTGTTCGGGCTCGTCTTCTGCGGGTGGGCGCTGCTGCCGTTCGCCGCCGCGGTGGTCGTGGGCGTGTGCGTGCACCGCTCCTGGCCCGGCGCGGTGGCCGTGGCGCTGGCCGGGGCCGTGGTGCTGATGGCCCTGACCGTGTGGGGGCTGTGGAGCGTGCTGACCTCCCAGTCCTCCACCGCGGTGCTCGCTCTGCTCTTCGCGCCGTTCGTGCAGTCCGCCGTGGTGGGGCTGACGATGGCGGTCGCTGTGGTCGTGGCCAGGCTGCGCCGGCGAGGTGCGCCGCCAGCGGCTTGAGCGAGGGCGTCGCTCACACGCACCGGTCCGCGCGACGTCCCGGTCAGCGGCGTGATCGAGCGGTGCGCGCAGCGCACCGTGCCCGCGGGGCGTGGAGCGCGCAGGACCGGGCGGACGGGGTCAGCTCCGTACGGTGTTCGCCGCCGCGGGCTCACCGGGGGCGCCAGGACGAGGACGCGAGCGGTACCGGCGGTCAGCACGTGAGCACTGATGAACGGGACGGCTGGGTCGGCGACGTGGAGCAGCGCACCGCTGCGTTGCGTTCGGCGTCCTTCGCCGGTCTGGTGCTGGGTGTGCTGTTCGTGATCGCCGGGGCGGTGTGGCTGCAGAGCGCGCAGAGCTCCACGACCAGCGCCTCGTGGGGTGCTCTGGTGGGCTTCGCCCTCGCCTTCGGCGCCTTGGGGTGGGGAGGCCTGGCGGCCTCAGCCTTCTGGGTCTGCCGGGCACTGCTCGGCAGGTGGCCGAGCTCCGGCGCGAGCACCGCCGGCCGCACACGGCGCGCTACGTGCGGATGTTCGTCACGGTCAGGGGGGAAGGGACCGATCAGTCGAAGCCGCGGAAGACGCCGTCGGGTCCCGCTGCGCCGGTGGAGTCCTCCCAGTCCGTGGTGGACAGCGAGATGTCGTTCTCGATGGACTACAGGGCCCTCGGGACGACCCTGAGGTCCTCCGAGCGCGCATCGCGCCACCGGAGGTCGTCGACGGTCGCGAGGGCCGGGAGGAAGCCGTCCTCGCTGGGCGTGGCGACCGCCTCGAGCAGCGCCTGCCAACGCTCTTGCCGGGTGGAGCCGTTGCGGACCAGCAACGTCCCCCGGTCCTGCGGCGGCCCGCACCTCGCCATCGTCCTCGAGGCCCACACGTCCTCCTCGTCCCACGGGTCCGGCCGAACCTGGCGACGCGCTGCTGCAGGCGGCGGCGGATCACGTGCACGGCGGCGCTGGCCAGCACGCTGACCTGCCGCAGGTCCACGCTCAGCGGAACCGCGCCCGGCGCGGTGCTCAGCGCCAGTTCCGCGTCCAATTCGGCCACGTTGGCCACGTCCACCGGCCCGCGCACCGTGGTGATCGAGCGCTCGGAGCGGTTTTCGGTGTAGATGTCGAAGAGCTCGCTGACCGGCCGCGGCGGCGTGGGGGCGGCGCCGTGGGAGGACTTCCACGGCCGGAAGCGCACGGTGACGGTCGTACCGGCCGGGGAGGGGTCGACCCGCACGTCCTCGCTGAACTGCTGGACGATGACCAGGCCCAAGCCCTGGCCCACGGCCGGCTCGACCGGTGGGCGCCAGCGGCCCCGGTCGGCCAGGCACAGCGTGATCGACCCCAGCTCGTCCAGGCGCACGTCGAGGGTGAACGGGCCACCGCCGTCACCACCGCCGTCCGTGGCGCTGTCCGCGCACCCTCGCGTGGGCGCGTAGGCGTGCTCGACGACGTTCTCGGCCAGTTCGCTGACGACCTCGTCGAGCTGGTCGAGGGCCTCGGCGTCGATGCGCCCGGTGCCCAGCCAGGCGCGCAGCCCGGCCCGCACGGCGGGGATGCCGGTGCGGGTCAGGTGGGTGCGCAGGTGCAGGTCCACCAGGACCGGCACGGGTTGCAGCGCGAGCAGGGTGATGTCGTCACCGGAACCGCTCTCGCGGGTCAGCCGCTCCAGGGTCTGCGCGGTGACCCGCTCGACGGCTGAGGGCAAGCTGAAGGCCGGCATCAGCTGGTCGGCAGCGGCCGCGGCGGCGACCTGGGCCAGCTCGACGGTGCCGGTGGTGGCGGGCACCCCGGGGCGCTCGACGATGCCGTCGGTGTACAGCAGCACCAGCTCCCCGGGCTCCAGCACGGCGCGCTGCACGTCGCGCTGCCCGTCGCGCTGCCCGTCGCGCTCACCCAGGGGCGGGGCGCCGGAGGGGTTCAGGAAGCGGGCAGCGCCGCCCGCGCCGCCCGCGCCGACGACCAGGGGCGGCGGGTGCCCGGCCGCGCAGTGCTCCACCGCCCCGGTGCCCGGGTGCAGCAGCAGCACGCACACCGTCGCCGAGCCGGCCGCGGGCACCACCCGGGTGAAGCGGTCCAGCGCGCTGACCACCTCGGCCGGGCCGCACCCCGCGTCCAGGCGCTCCAGGGCCACCGCGCGCAGCTGCGCCATCACCGCCGAGGCGGCCACCCCGTGCCCGACGACGTCGCCGACCACCGCGGCCACCGTCCCGTCGGCGCGGGCCAGCACGTCGAACCAGTCCCCGCCGGCGGCCTGCTCCGCTCCCCCGAGCACGTAGCTGGCGGCCAGCTGCACGCCCGGCAGCACCGGCAGCCGGTCCGGCAGCAGCGCGTGCTGCACCTCCTCGATGACGTCGGTGGCCCGCCGGTAGCGGCGCGTCAGCTCGGCTGCCGCGGCGGCCTCGGCCTGCTCCCGGCGCACGACGTCGATGACGTTGCGCCCGATGGCGGTGATCCCGACGACGCGCCCGTGCCGGTCGCGGAAGGGGGTGACCTCGAAGTCGATGACGATCTCCTCCCGGTGCCCGTTGGGCGCGGCCACCGCGAAGCGCATCCGGTGGAACAGCGCCTGCTCACCGGCGTAGGCGCGGTCGTACATCTGCACGATGCCCTGGTCCTCGCTGCCGCCGAGGACGTCGACCACGCGCAGCTCCACCGGGTTGAACCCGCCCAGGACGCGCAGGATCTCCTCGTTGACGGCCACGACGCGGTGCTCGGGACCGGACAGGACGAAGACGTACCAGGGCAGCTGGTGCAGCGCGGCCGAGCGCACGCGGTCGCTGCCCACTCCTTCGTCGACGGGCAGGTCGGGCTCGTGCACGCCGTCGCCCGCTGCTGCAGCGTCTCCTGCTGCGCCCGCCCCGTTCACCGCTGGCTCCGGCCGGTGCCGGTGGACGTCACCGCAGCGCTCCGAGAGCGCTGCCGGCGCCGTACCGGGACCCGGTGCGCCCGCGGTGCGGCACCGAGCGGGGTGCCGGACCTCACCGAGCCCGCCCGCGGCAGCTGGCTCGCCGTGTTCCTCACATGCGCGGTGTTCATCACAGTGGCGCTCGACTTCCGTGGACCTCGAGCCGTGTGCTCGACCCGATCGACAGCTCTCGACGGTAGCGAGCGAGCACCCAGCGCGCCTGCTCACCCCGATGCCCACGAGGTGCGGCGGTGAGCACACCCATCACGGTGCTCGGCGCGCGGTCCACGCTCACCGGGGAACGGATCGACGAGCGGATCGACGAGCGGATCGACACCGTGAGGACCGTTCCGTCGCACCGGAGCTGGTCAGGTCGTCCTGGCTCGCCGGCTCGTGCTCAACGAGCGAGGTGCCTCATCAGCTCTGGTCGTCGCGGCTGTCGCGCAGCTGCTGCAGGACGTCGAGGAACGGCTGCTGGTCGGGCTGCAGGACGGCACCGGTGGAGGAGAAGACCAGCGGGCAGCGGCCGGTGACATCGGCGGCGAGATAGGTGAACTCGTGCACGGGGTCCTCTCCCGGCACGGAGCCGGTGGTGGTCTGCAGGTCGACCTGGACGAAGTCGGCCAGCGCGGGCAGGCACGCCGGCTCGCCCTGGACGATCGCGGCGGCATCGACGGTGGCCACGAGGCGCTGCAGCAGTTCGGGGTCCTTCGACTGCCCGCCGTAGGTGCCGGCGGCGTCGGTGACGCGGGCCAGGGCCAGCGGGGTGCGGCTGGCGCGTGCGGGCGCCTGGCCCGAGTGGTACCACGGCGGTACCATCACCTCGTGGCGATGAACTTGCGGCTGACCGATGAGGAGACCGAGGCGCTGCGCCGGCGCGCCGAGCAGGAGGGGCGCTCCATGCAAGAGGTGGCCCGTGCGGCCATCGACCAGTACGTCTCCCAGCGCCCCGCACGCCTGCGCGCGGCCATCGAGCGGGTGCGCATCGAGGACGCCGAGCTGCTGGCCCGCTTGGCCCGCTGACTTCGCTGACCCCGGTGAGCCAGTCGCAGGACCCGATCGAGGACCCCTCGATCGACCACCTCTCCTTCGAGGACCTGCTGGAGATCGCCGCCGGCGTCATCGAGGACGTGCAGGTGCGCGACGCGGGCCTGCTGGCCTCGGCGGCCGCCCGCCCGCGCACCACCGTCTTCGGCCGCCCGGCCTACCCGGCACTGGCCGAGAAGGCCGCGGCGCTGATGCACTCCCTGGCCCGCAACCACCCGCTGGTCGACGGCAACAAGCGCCTGGCGTGGTCGGCCACCCGCGTCTTCTGCCTGCTCAACGGCACCGACCTGGTCATGGACGTCGATGCGGCTGAGCGGATGGTCCTGGGCGTGGCCGCCGGCGAGCTGGACGCCGCCGCACTGGCCGACGTGATCGCTCGGCACCTGGCGTGAGCGGTTGCTCGTCACGCCCCACAGGCACGGTCGTCATCTCAGAAACGGTCGGTTCTGCGACGACGAGGCTGGGCTGTGTGATCGCTCGGGCTGAGGAGCGACCGACTGCCATGCGCCGAGGGTGCTCACCGAGCACGATGATCGACATGGCGAAGCGGCCCTGGTGGCGAGCGACGCAGACCAACGCTCAGGCCCGGGGAATCGGCATCACCTTCGCGGTCACCGCTCTGGCTCGGTGGGTGCTGAGCTACGACGACAGCGGCCTCGGGCGCGCGCTGCCCAGGATCGTGCTCACTGTGGTCGCGTCGTGCTCCCTGGCGGCCTGGTACGTCAGACGCTCGCGCGAGTCCTGCAGCGGGAGTTGAGCACACCGTCCACTCACGCCAGCAGGCGGACGCAACAGCGGTCTCGAAGGCGGTCGGCTGTGCGACACCGGATGCCGTTGTGCAGCACCTCCACGACAGCCGACGCGGCCCAGGGGCACCGGCCCCGACCTCCCGGGTGCGCAGGTCGATCGGTGAGGACCTGGTGACAGCCGCAGGCGGGTCGTGCCAGGCGGGTGCCGCGAGGTCAAGGCGACCAGGACCGACCCGACCGGATCGGGTCCGTCCTGGTCGGGTCGACGCGCTCCGGCTCGGACCAGCATGGTCGCGTCAGGAGGAGGCACCCGTGCTGCACCGGCTCAACGCCGCGCTCGACCTGCTCGAGCACGCCCTCGCCGAAGGCGCGCCCGTGGACGTCACCGCGATGGCCCGGGTGGCCGCCACGAGCGAGCACCACCTGCGCCGGACGTTCTCGGCGCTGGCCGGCACCCCGATCGGCGAGTACGTGCGCCGCCGGCGCATGACGCTGGCGGCGGCCGACGTGCTGGACGAGCGGCTCACGCTGCTCGACGTGGCCACCCGACACGGCTACGGCTCCACCGAGGCGTTCAACCGCGCCTTCCGCGCCGTGCACGGCGTCAGCGCCGGGCAGGCGCGCCGCACCAGGGCGCCGCTGGTGTCCCAGCCGCGGGTCTCCTTCCACCTCCACCTCGAAGGGAGCGACAGCATGCGCTACCGCATCGTCGACAAGCAGGCCTTCCACCTCGTGGGCGCCAGGGCGCGCGTCCCGCTGGTCCACCTCGGGCGCAACCACGCCATCGAGGACTTCGTCCGCGGCCTCGGCCAGGACGTGCGCGAGCAGGTCGCGGCCCTGTCCGACCAGGAACCCGCCGGGCCGCTGTCGGTGAGCGACGCGCTGGACGACTCGCGCGCCGAGGGCAGCGAGCTGGACCACTGGTACGCCGCCGCCACCTCCCGGCAGGCGCCGCCGGGCCTGGAGCGGCTGGACGTGCCGGCCGGCGCCTGGCTGGTGCTGACGGCCAGCGGACCCCACCCGCAGGCGATGCAGCACCTGTGGCGCGACGCGTACGGGCAGTTCTTCCCCTCCAACCCGTGGCGCACCCGCCCCGGCCCGGAACTGCTGCGCACCGAGCTGCACGACGACGGCACCGGCACCGGCGAGCTGTGGCTGCCCGTCGAGCCGGAGCAGCGCTGACACGCGGGGTCGAGCACTCCCGCCGGCATCGTCGCGTCTCACGAACGGTCGGATCTGAGATGCCCGTGCCGGGTGACGCACCTGGGCTCGCACCGAGGTGCCGACCTCCTTGAAGGTGCCGAGCCCGTGCGGGCGCCTTCGCCCGTCCTCAGCTCCCGCCGACGCGTCGGCGCCGGTAGATGAGCACGAGCACGCCGGAGGCGCCGGCCGCGTGCTCGACCAGGTGCCACGAGGAGGCCAGCACCACGTCCTCGAAGAGCACCCGCCCCCCACCGAGGACCTCGGGCACCAGGACCGGGGTGAGCATGTCGACCAGGTCGGGGCGCAGCAGCTGCACCGCCACGCTGCCCATCGGCGCGGTCGTGGCCGTGGAGGTGATGCGCGCCAGGTGCTCGCGGACCCCGTCGTCGAAGGCGTGGGGCAGCACCCGGCCCATGTCCGCGTTCCCGCCCGGACCGGTGGTCCTCCCGTCCGGGGTGAGGGTGACGTCGACCACGACCTCGCGCACCGCTACGCCGACCCCCTGCTGTTCCGTTCTGGTGCTGCTGCGCCGCGCCCGTGGCTCATCCCCGGTTCGGCTGCTGCACGCCGGGCCGTTCGGAGCTGACGACCCGCCGGCCCGGCCGGATCCGATCGTCCTCCGCTCGGAGGTTCGTCTGCCGATGAGTGCAGGTCCTGCCGCTGGTCTGGCCTGTGACGGTGACGGTTGACCCGTGAGCCCGTAGACCCACGGGCAGAGCCGACACCGACGCGTCAACGCCGAACAGCCCCGGAGGAGACCTCGATGCCATCGATCCGCCGCTTCGACCACGTCGGCATCACCGTCGCCGACCTCGAGCAGGTCACGGCCTTCTTCGTCGCCCTGGGCCTGCAGGTCGAGGCGGGCCCCATGGTGGTCGAAGGCGACTTCCTGGACACCGTCATCGGCATCCCCGACTCGCGCACCCGCATCGTCGTGCTGCGAGCACCGCAGGGCGGCACCTCGGTGGAGCTGTCCACCTTCGAACAGCCCCGGCACCAGCCGGGCTCGCCCACCGCCATGGCCACCGAGCTGGGGCTGCGCAACGTGGCCTTCGAGGTCGACGACCTCGACGCCCTCCTCGAGCAGCTGGCCGGGGACGGGTACGCCCTGGTCGGGGGCGTGGGTGAGTACGAGGGGATCTGGCGGATGGCGTACGTGCGCGGGCCCGAGGGGATCATCGTGTCCCTGGCCCAGCGGATCGGCTGACGTCGAACCCGCCGGACCCGCCGAGCAGCAGGGCCGGTGCGGGCGCACTCCCGATCGCGCACCCCGGAACGAGCGCACGCGTCGAGGTGGTGCGACGTCGACTCCCGAGCCGGCTGAGCACCTGGCCTCGAGCTGGCAGCACGTGCGTGGTCACGGCGCCGCCCAACCGGTGTGATCATCTCGAAAACGGTCGGTTCTGAGATGGTCGATCCAGGCACTGACCGCACGTTCATGCCGAAGCGCAGATGTCGTCGCAGCGCCGGTGCGTGGCTGATGACGTGGCCCGCCCGGCAGCGCGCACTGAGCCAGGTGGACGCCCCCCTGCTGAGCGGAACCGCCATCGACGGTGCGCAGTGGACGCTGCACGCTGATGACACCCCCCGCGGTCCGGGCGTGATGCTCGACGTGCGCACCGCCGACGGGCGCCGCTGCTGGGGCACCACGGAGCGCAGCACCCCACTGCCACCGGGGTCGGTGATCGCCGGCGCCTGGGGAACCGGCGAGGCGGACGAGCCAGGCGCCTGGCTGATGAAGCTGCGTGCCGACGTGCGCGCGGTGGTGGTGCACCTCTCCGACGGCACGCGCGAGGACCTGCGCGTCGTGGACGACCCGCACCGCACCGGCGTGCGCTGGGCGGTGCTGGCCCACCCGCGCCACCTGGACGTGCACCGCATCGACGTCTACGACGCCGCCGGTCGATCGCTGCTCGAAGCCGCCCTGACGTGAGGACCCCCCGCCCGCTCACGGAGCTGCGGCGCGAGCCGCAGCAGGCACGACAGGCGACGCACCTCGAAGGCAAGGTGGTCCCGTGAGCGACCCCGGGACCGGCTGGCACGCCTTCTCCCCCGAGGACCCCAACTGCCCACCGCACCTGCGCGAGCTGGCCAACACCTCCGAACCGTCAGTGCTGGGCAAGATCGTGGTCACCGTTCACGACCTCACTGCCGGCGCCAGCTCCATCCACGTCGAGGGCCCCGGCCTCAGCACGACACAGCTGATCGACACCGCCATCACCGAGCTGCAGGAAGCTCGCCGGCTCCTGGCTGGCTGAGGAGGACCGTGCACCACGGCGCGATCATGGTGTGCCGTAGGTGCGCCGCCGTCTCATAAACGGTGGCGGTCTCAACCGGTCAACGCAACACCTCCTCGGGCACGGTCGTGGTGGAGGTGGGCGATGTGAAGACGTCCGGTTTGAGCACGCAGCAGCAAGACGAGATCTGGCGGCGCTGGCGCTCGGGTGAG
>NZ_JBJLRD010000045.1:0-39255 GCF_050871305.1 Kineococcus gypseus
ATTGCGGGGGGGGGGGGGGGGGGGGGGGGGGGGTTGGGGGCCGGGGCCGGGGGGGGGGGGGGGGGGGGGGGGGGGGGGGGGCCCCCCCCCCCCCCCCACGACAGGAGCACGCGTTGACCTGTACCACCACGGCCCCGCGGCCGCGAGAGCTGCCGACGCTCACCTCGCTGCGGGCCGCCGCGGCCCTGTTCGTCGTCGCCTACCACCTCTCGCGCTGGGGCGTGCTGCCCTGGCCGGCCGACGGGGTCGGCGTGACGGGCGTGACCTTCTTCTTCGTCCTCTCGGGCTTCCTGCTCACCTGGGGCTACCGCGGTGGCCTCGACGCGCGGCGCTTCTACGCCCGGCGCCTGGCGCGGGTGTGGCCCGCCCACGCCGTGGTGTGGTGCGCCGCGCTGCTCGTGCCGATCACCGCGCACCCGCTGACCGCGGGCTCCGCCGTGACGAACCTGCTCCTGGTGCAGTCCTGGGCGCCGTCCCTCGGGTACGTGTTCGGCGCCAACGGCGTGGCCTGGTCCCTCTCGTGCGAGGTGGCCTTCTACGCCGTCTTCCCCTTCGCGGTCGCCCGGATGGCCCGCTGGGGCACCCGCACCGCGGTCCGCGTGGCCGCCGCGGCGTTCCTCGCGGAGACCGCCGTCGCCGTGGCCGTGACCGTCCCGGGCACCCCGGTGTGGCTGGCCCTGGCCGGCTTCTCGAACCCGCTGCTGCGGCTGCCGGAGTTCCTGCTGGGCATCGCCGCCGCCCTGGCCGTGCGCTCCGGCTGGCGGCCCTCGTGGCGGGCGCTGCTCGCCGCGCTCGCGCTGTGCCTGGGCGGTCTGGCCGTCCTGCACGACCGCCCCGCGCCGAACGTGTGGACCGCGCCGCTGTACGTGGTGCTCATCGCGCTCGCCGCCGCCCGGGACTGCTCGCCGCGGCGCAGCCCGCTGGCCGCGCGACCGCTGGTGTACGCGGGGAAGGTCTCCTTCGCCCTCTACCTCGTGCACGAGCTCGTCATCATCAACCTGCGCCCGCTGCTCGGCACCGGGCCGCTGGCCGCGGCGGGCATGGTGGCCGCCTCCGCCGCGGGCGCGGTGCTGCTGCACCACGCGGTCGAGCTGCCCGCGCAGGCGCTCCTCGTGCGCCGGCTGCCCGCCGCGCGGGGCGGGGCGCCGCGGCCGCGGCGCGCGCCCGAGGAGCAGGTGGTGCGCGAGCAGCCGGCGGTCCCCGGTCAGCGCCGGCGCGGCCGGGACGCGCCGCTGGTCGTCGACCTGACCACCCCCGCGCACCGGGACGTGGAGGAGGCGCCGCGGGCCTGAGGCGCCCCGGCCGGCTCCCCCACGTCCCGGACCGGTGGGTCAGCCCACCACGGTGATGCGGTCCAGCGCCGGCGCGGTGACCGGCGAGCCCGCGCCCAGGTACGCGGTGAAGGCGTCGAGGTCGATGGCGCCGGTGACCTGGTTCGTGCCCGCGGTCAGCGCGCTGAACCCGTCGCCGCCGCCGGCGAGGAAGTTGTTCACCGTGATCCGGTAGCTGGCGGTGTCGCTCACCGGCTCACCGGCGATGGTCAGCGACGCGTCGGGCACGCGGGTGCCGGTGCACGGGTCGGCGCCGGCGGCGGCCGTGGTCCCGGCCGGGTCGACCTGGTACGAGACGCCCGCCGACGGGTACAGGGTGCGTCCCACCTGGAACTGCTGCTCGAGTACGCACTGCAGCTGCGCACCGGTCAGGTCCAGGGTGACGAGGTTGTTGGCGAACGGCTGCACCGTGAACGCCTCCTCGTACGTCACCGGCCCGGCCGGCAGGTCGGCGCGCACGCCGCCGGGGTTCATGAACGCCGCGACCGCGCCGGTCTCGTCGTCCGTGGCCGCCAGCTGCGCGTCGGCGATGACGTCGCCCAGCGCGGACTCGCCGGAGGCGCCCGGGAAGAGCACCTCCTGCTCCCGCAGCAGCGGCTCGGCGGTGGTGCCGACGACCTCGCCCGCGATGGGGCCCAGGGCGGTGCGGTAGTGCTCGATGAGGTACGTCTGGGCCGGGTCCTTCGGCACGTCGCGGGTGACGACGACGTTGTCCGCCGCCGCCCGGACCACGTCGCCGCTGCGGGTGTCCACGCGCAGGTCGATGTCGGTGACCAGGCGTCCGTTGGACCCGGCGCTGGTGACGAGCTTGCCGTCGATCTCGCAGTTGTACGCCTGGTGGGTGTGGCCGCTGACGACGACGTCGATGCTGTCGTCCATGCCGCCCGCGATGTCGACGATCGGGCCGGTCAGGCCGTTGCACGCGTCGACGTCCCACGCGTCCGGGCCGGTCTGCTGCCCGCCCTGGTGCAGCAGCACGACGATGCTCTGCACGCCCTGCCGGCGCAGCTCGCGCGCGTACCGGTTGGCCGTCTCCACCTCGTCGGCGAAGTCCAGGCCCGCCACGCCCTGCTGGCTGACGATGTCCTCGGTGCCCTCGAGCGTCATGCCGATGAAGCCGACGCGCACCCCGGCGACGGACTCGATCGCGTACGGAGGCAGCAGCGGCTCGCCGGTGGCGGTGACGAAGGCGTTGGCCGAGAGGTACTGGAAATCCGCACCCGCGTAGGGGGTGCCGTCGGCGCAGCCGTCGACGGGGTGGCAGCCGCCGTCCTGGATGCGCAGCAGCTCGGCCGAACCCTCGTCGAACTCGTGGTTGCCCACGCTGGCGTAGTCCAGGCCCAGGGCGCTGACGGCCTCGATGGTCGGCTCGTCGTGGAAGGCGGCCGAGAGCAGCGGGGAGGCGCCGATGAGGTCGCCGGCGGCGACCGTGATCGTGTTCTGCCGGCCCTGCGCGTCGGCGAGCTGCCGCACCTGGCTGGCGAGGAACTCGGTGCCACCGGCGTCGACGCTCTGCGCGGTGCCGTCGGCGTTCACGCCGGTCTGCACGCGCCCGCCGGAACCGGAGGGCGGCTCCAGCGCACCGTGCAGGTCGTTGATGGCGAGCAGCTGCACGTCGACGGTGCGGGCGTGGCGCCCGCCCCAGCGCTCCGAGCCGGTCACGGCGGGAGCGACGGCGACGGTGGTGCTGACGAGCGCGGCGGCGGCGACGCCGGCGGCGGCGAGGCGGTGGGGGGACGAGGTGCGCACGGGTCCTCCATCGGGGTGCGGGCGTCACGACCCGCGCGTTCGCGGGACACCGCGAGCCTGTGCCGTGTCGCGCACCGGTGCACGCCGAGGACGTGAAGTGGATCACACCTGCCGGTGAACACCTCCACCACTGCTGCCGGCGTGCACCGCGGCGCCGCTCAGCGCCCGAGGTCGTCGGCCAGCGGCTGGCCGCCGGCGGCCAGGCGCGAGGAGACGCGCCGCACGTCGGCCGCGGCGGCGTCGTCGAGCGTCGCCTCGTGGATGAGGCGCTCGACGTCGGCGGTGGTGATGACCTCGCCCTGCTGGGCCGGGCCGGCCAGTTCGGTGGCGATCTCGTGCACCTCCGCGTCGGTGCACGTGCGGCACAGGATGCCCAGCGGGGTGACGTGGTCCTGGCGCGGGACACCGCGGGGGTAGCCGGCCCGCAGCCGGTCCACGACGCGTGCGGCGGGGTTCGTCGAACCGGTGGCCACGGGTGCCCCTGCTCCTCCTCGACGACGTGCGGGACGACGCCCTCGAAGCTCAGCACCCCGCCGAAGCCGCTGACGACGACGTGGGTCAGACCCACGGCGACGGCGATCAGGAGGAGGGCGAAGCACAGCGCGGCGAGCAGGACCTCGCCGATCGCTCGCAGTTCCAGGACAGCGACGTGTCCCACGGTTCCTCCTCGGGTCCCGGGCCGTCAGAGCGCGGCGGGCGCGCGCTCGCTGCGCTCGCCCGCCTCCCGCTCGTCGTCGACGTTGCCGGCGTGGACGGGGTTCTCGCGCGAGCGGACGACGACGAGCACCGCGAAGGCCGCCAGCGCGGCCACCACCACCAGCGCACCCATCGCTCCCCCGGGGCGATCTCCACCAGCCCCTCGCCCAGGGTGCGGATGATGCGCCAGCCGCCCAGGTAGGTGCCGGACGAGATGGCCAGCGCGCAGGCGAGCTTCACCCAGAACGGGATCTCGGTGGTGCTGGACCAGTGCCCGGAGGCGATGAGGGCCAGGGTGATCACACCCATGGTCTTCTGCGCGTCGTCGGTGCCGTGCGCCGGCGGGACAAGGGAGGCCGAACCCGTCTGCCCCCAGCGGAAACCCGCGTCGGTGAAGCGGGCGGCCACGCCCGAGACGACGCGCCGGACGAGCCAGGTGCCCGCGGTGGCGACGACCGCGGCCACGACCGGCGAGGCGATCGCGGGCACGACCACCTCGCCGAGCACGCCGTCGATCTCCGTGCCGTCGCCGTTCCAGTTCACTCCCGCCCAGCCCAGCCCGGCCACGCCGGCACCGATGAGGCCGCCGAACAGCGCGTGCGAGGAGCTCGACGGCAATCCCAGCAGCCACGTGAGCAGGTTCCAGGCGATCGCCCCGACGAGGCCGGCGAGGACGATGAGCAGCAGCGCGGAACCACCACCGGCGAGCAGTTCCTCGCGCGGCGAGCCGTCGGGGTCCTGGATCCTCACGACCGCGTTGGTGACGGTGAGCGCGACCTCCACCGAGAGGAACGCGCCGACGAGGTCGAGGACCCCGGACAGGGCGACGGCCGCCTCGGGCGGCAGCGCCCCCGTGGCGATGGAGGTGGCCATCGCGTTCGCGGTGTCGTGGAAGCCGCTGGTGGAGTCGAACGAGAGAGCCACCACGACGACCAGCACGAGGACGACGGTTGCGGTCTCCACGTGCTCGACGCTGCACCCGGGAGGGTGGGCGCGACACCCGGCTCCGGTCCCCGCAGCCACGGGTCACCGACAGTCCACCGGGGCGAGGAACCCCCCGTCGGGTGCGGACGTCACGCGCGACGGCTCGGGCGTCGCGGCGGGACGCGGCGGGACGTGGCGCCGGGTGGGGCTCGGAGCCCCAGGCCGGAGTCGAACCGGCGACCACCCGCTTACAAGGCGGGCGCTCTGGCCTCTGAGCTACTGGGGCGGGAGGCGACGGTCCAAGTCTGCCACGCGCCCGGTCGCGGACCTCCCGCGCGCCCGAGAGGGCGCGGGGCCCCGGGAAGCCTCCCGGCGCCCGGGGCGTTGCCGCGGGCGTGAGCAGCACCGACGGGGACCGCCCGGACGACAGCGCGCAGCGAGACGGGCGCGAGGACGGGCGCGAGGACGGGCGGCAGCCCGCCGCGCGCCTGGCCGTCACCCACGACGAGGCCGCGCAGCGCTACGAGGGTCGCCTGGAAGGCGAGCTGGTGGCGCTGGCCGACTACGTGCCCCGCCCGGGCGCCGACGGCGAGGAGGGCGCGGTGCTGGCGTTCGTGCACACCGAGGTCGTGCCCGAGCACCAGGACGAGGGCCTGGCCAGCGCCCTGGTCGACGCCGCGCTGCGCGACGTGCGCGAGCGCGGGCTGAAGGTGCTGCCGGCGTGCTCGTTCGTGCGCCTGCACGTGCGCCGCCACCCGGAGCGGTACGCCGACCTGCTCTGAGCGCCGGCCGCGCGCCGCCGCGGGCTACTGCAGGGCGTCGAAGGGCGAGCGCTCCAGCGGGCGCCAGTCCGGCGAGGCGCCCTGCAGCACCATGACCGTCGCGGCCAGCGCCACCAGCACGAGCAGGGCGATCGCCGCGCCCGTCTCGCGGTCGCCGCGCAGCACGGTGCGCACCACCGTGCGCGTGCCGCGCTGCAGGGAGCGCCCGCCCGGACCGAACCACGCCACGAGCAGGCCGGCCAGCCCGCCCAGCGCCAGCAGCCGCGGCGCGCCGGGGTCAGCGCCCAGCGGGGCACCGGCCAGCGTGCTGCCGATGAAGACGACGCTGGCGCCCACCAGCAGCGGCACCACGGCGGCGAACGCGGTGGACACCGCGGCGCGCAGCAGGTGCCAGGGGGCGGCGGCCGTCACGGCCAGGGCGTCCGTCGAGCGGGGCCCGGCCTCCCAGCGGCGGCGGAACAGCGCCGAGGAGGAGCGGTCCACCGCGCGCGCCAGCACCCCGCCCAGCGCGGCGACCACCACGCCGGCGGTGGGGGCCACGGCCAGGACGCCGACGAGGGCGAGCAGCCCGGCCAGCAGCGTCCAGGTGCGCTGCGGGCGCGCGGGCAGGCCGTTCGAGCCCGTGCGCACCGGGCGCTCGCGCTCGGCGGGGCGATCCTGCGGCCGCGCGCCGGCGGCGGGCGGCGCGAACGGCGCGGCGGGCGCGGGGCGGGTGAGGTCGGCGGCCGGCGGGGGTCCGGGCTGCCGGGGCGCGGTCTGCTCCGGGCCGGGGCCGGGCACGCCGGGGATCCAGCCGGGCGGGGCCTGCCGGGCGCCGGGGCGCTGCGGCGGCTGCGGCACGGGGGTGGTGGGCGCGGCCACCGGCGGCAGCACGGTGGTCGACTCCGCGGCGGACCCCGCCGCGGGGTCCACGGCGGGCCCGGCGGCGGGCTCGCGCGGCGCGTGCGGCGGCGCGGGCTGCGGCGGCGCGGCCGCCGCGACGGCGGGCAGCACCGCCGTCTCCGCGGCGGGCGCCTCCGGCTCGATGAGGGAGGCGAAGCGCGAGGGGCGCTCGGCCGGTCGCGCGCCGGCGGGCGCGGGGGCCGGCACCGGGGCCGGCACCGCCGTGGTGGCGGCCGTGGCCGAGGGCTGCGGGCCGGTGGTGGCCCCGTCCAGGGCGCGCAGCAGCACGTCCGGCAGCGGGCGGTGGGCGGGGTTGACCGCGAGCGCCGCCAGCAGCGGCGCGCGCAGGTCGGCGGGCACGCCCTCGAGGTCGACGTCGGCGCGGCGCACCCGGTCCAGGACAACCTCCATGGGCCCGCTGCCGAAGGGCGGGCGGCCGCTGGCGGCGTAGGCGACGGTGGCCGCCCAGCCCCACCAGTCGGTGGCGGTGGACACGCGCCCGCCGGCGACGACCTCCGGGGAGAGGTAGCCGGGGGTGCCCATGACCAGGCCGGTGGAGGTCAGGCGCACGTCGTCGGCGACGTGGGCGATGCCGAAGTCGATGACGACGGGGGCGCCGTCCAGCAGCAGCACGTTGCTGGGCTTGAGGTCGCGGTGGACCACGCCGGCGGCGTGGATGGCGTGCAGGGCCTCGGCCAGGCCGTGGCCGAGGTCGCGCAGGCGCCCGCCGCGCAGCGGCCCGCGCGAGGAGACCACGGAGTCCAGGGGCGGGCCGGGCACGTAGCGGGTCACCAGGTGCGGCCACGGGGAGTCCACGTCGGCGCTGAGGACCTCGGCCACGCGCGGGGAGCGCACCCGCTCCAGGGTGGCGACCTCGCGGGCCAGGCGGGCGCGCGCGTGCGGGTCGGCGGCGATGTGCGGCTTGAGGACCTTCAGCGCCACGGCGCGGTGCTCGGCGTCCAGCGCCAGCCACACCACGCCCATGCCGCCCTCGCCGACGACGCGGTCGAGGCGGTAGCCGCCCAGGCGGTCGCCGGGGGCCGGGGCGTGCTGGTGGTGGCCGTGCTGGGGGGCGGGGCGCCAGCCGGTGGCCGGGGTGCGCGGGTCCGCGGCCGGGGCGGCCCCGCGCGGCGCCCACGGGTCGCGCTCCCCCGCGCCGGCCCGCTCCCCCGCACCGGCCCGCTCGCCGGGGCGGTCGTGGTGGTCGCCGGCGCCGGGGCGCGCCGGCGCCTCGCCCGGGGTGCGCGGGAAGGGGGTGACCACGCTCCCACGGTACGGCAGGAGGGGCCCGCGGCCGAGGGCCGGCGGGCCCGCGCGGCAGCCCACGGCGGGGTCGCGCCACGCGCCCGCCACGGCGCGTGCAGGGCCCGCGCACGCGGCGTGGCAGGGGTGTGCGCCGCTCGTGGAGGGGTCGGGCGGGGGCCCCGCCGGTAGGGTCGGGCGCACCGACCCCCGAGGAGGACCCTCTCGATGCCCGGTGACTACGACCTGGTGGTGGTGGCCAACCGGCTCCCCGTGGACCGCGTGGAGGAGCCCGACGGGTCGACGTCGTGGCGCCGCAGCCCCGGTGGCCTGGTCACCGCCCTGGAGCCGGTGATGCGGCGCGAGGACGGCGCGTGGGTCGGCTGGGCCGGCTCCGCCGGCGACGCGCCCGAGCCCTTCGACGCCGAGGGCGTGCGCTGCGTGCCCATACCGCTCTCGGAGCAGGAGGTGGAGGAGTACTACGAGGGCTTCTCCAACGGCACGCTGTGGCCGCTGTACCACGACGTGATCGTCGCGCCCGGCTTCCACCGCAGCTGGTGGGACGCCTACGTGCGCGTCAACGAGCGCTTCGCCGAGGCCGCCGCCGCGCAGGCCGCGCACGGCGCCACGGTGTGGGTGCAGGACTACCAGCTGCAGCTGGTGCCGCGGATGCTGCGCACGCGCCGCCCGGACCTGCAGATCGGCTTCTTCAACCACATCCCGTTCCCGCCGTTCGAGATCTTCGCGCAGCTGCCGTGGCGCAAGGCGATCATCGACGGGCTGCTCGGCGCGGACCTCGTGGGCTTCCAGCGCGCCGCGGACGCGAGCAACTTCACCCGCGCCTGCCGCCGCGCGAGCAACCTGCCGGCGCGCGCGGGCCGCGTGCGCCTGGACGACGAGGACGGGCGCGAGGTGCGCGCGGCGTCCTTCCCCATCTCCATCGACTTCCGGGCCCTGGACGAGCTGGCCCAGCGCGAGGACGTCAGGGCGCGCGCCGCGGAGATCCGCCGCGACCTCGGCGACCCGGAGCACCTGCTGCTGGGCATCGACCGCCTCGACTACACCAAGGGGATCCTGCACCGCCTCAAGGCGTTCGAGGAGCTGCTGGACGACGGGCGCATCAGCGCCGGCGAGGCGACCCTGGTGCAGGTCGCCACCCCCAGCCGCGAGCGCGTGGAGCAGTACGTGCAGCTGCGCCAGGACGTGGAGGTGACCGTCGGGCGCGTCAACGGCACGCACTCCACGATCGCGCACACCGCCGTGCACTACCTGCACCACTCCTACGGGCGCGAGGAGATGGCGGCGCTGTACCTGGCCGCCGACGTCATGCTCGTCACCGCGCTGCGCGACGGGATGAACCTGGTCGCCAAGGAGTACGTCGCCTCCCGCCACGACGAGCGCGGCGTGCTGGTGCTCAGCGAGTTCACCGGCGCGGCCGACGAGCTGGGCGGGCAGGCGCTGATGGTCAACCCGCACGACATCGACGGCCTGAAGGAGGCGGTGCTGCGGGCGCTGCGCATGCCGCAGCGGGAGGTGGCCCGCCGCATGCGCGGGCTGCGCCGGCGGGTGGGCGACCACGACGTGCAGCGCTGGGCGGCCTCGTTCCTGGAGGCGCTGGCCGAGCACGCCCCCGACCCGCGGGGCACCGCGGCGGAGGTGGCCGCCAGCGCGGAGCGCTCCGCGTGAGCGCGGAGGGCACCGGGCTGGACGCCGCGCCCGACGCCGGGCCGGACGCCGGGCCGGACGCCGGGCCGGACGCCGGGCTGGACGCCGCGCTCGACGCCGCGCTGGAGGAGTTCGCCGCGCGCGGGCGCGTGCTCGTGGCGCTGGACTTCGACGGCACCCTGGCGCCCATCGTCGACGAGCCGTCCGCGGCCCGGGCGCTGCCGGCGGCCGCGGCGGCGCTGGAGCGGCTGGCCGCGACCACCGACGTCGCGCTGGTCTCCGGCCGGGCGCTGGAGGACCTGCGCGAGCGCGCGCAGGCGCCCGCCGCGGTGGTGCTGGTCGGCGGGCACGGCACGCGCTCCTCGCTGGACGAGGACGCGGCCCCGCTGCCGCCCGAGCGCGCCGCGCTGCTGGCGCGCCTGGGCGAGGAGCTGGACGCGCTGGCTGCCGGGCGCGAGGGCGTGCACGTGGAGCGCAAGCCGGTCTCGGCGGTGCTGCACACCCGCCGCGCCGCGCGCGAGGTGGCCGCCGAGGTGAGCGCGCTGGCGCTGTCCGGGCCCGGGGCGCTGCCGGGCGTGCACGCGATGCGCGGCAAGGAGGTCGTCGAGCTCGGCGCGGTCGAGCTGGGCAAGGGCGGCGGGCTGCGGCGGCTGCGCGAGCGGCTCTCCGCCGCGGGCGCACCCGTGGAGGCCGTGCTCTTCGCCGGCGACGACGTCACCGACGAGGACGCCTTCGCGGTGCTCTCCCCCGCCGCCGGCGACGTGGGCGTGAAGGTGGGCGGGGGTCCCAGCGCCGCGCGGCACCGGGTGGGCTCCCCCGAGGACGTGGCCCGGCTGCTGACCCGGCTGGCGCGGCTGCGCGAGCGCTGAGCGCGCCGGCGGTGCTGCGCCGCGCGGGCGTCAGCGGGCGGTGACCGCCGCGGCGCGCTCGCGCCGGCGGCGCACCCACCAGCGCCCGAACGGGTCGGCGTAGCGGGCCAGCACCGGGCCGAGCACGGCCATCGTCAGCACGTACGCCGCCGCCAGCGCGGCCAGCTGCGGGTCCAGCCCGGCGGCGGTGGCCAGGCCGGCGATGACGATGGAGAACTCCCCGCGCGGCACGAGGGCGGCGCCGGCGCGGATGCGCCCGGGCACGGCGATGCCGACGCGGCGGGCGGCGACCCAGCCGGTGACCAGCTTGGTGGCCACGCCCACCACCACCAGCAGCAGCGCCGGCAGCAGCACCGGCGGCAGGCTCGAGGGGTCGGTGGACAGCCCGAAGGAGACGAAGAAGACCGCCGCGAAGAGGTCGCGCAGCGGCTCCAGGGAGCGGTGCGCCTCCTCCTCCAGGTCGCTGGAGAGGCTGATGCCCAGCAGGAAGGCGCCCACGGCGGCGGACACGTGCAGCGCCTCGGCCACGCCGGCCACCAGCAGCGCCAGGCCCAGCACCCGCAGCAGCGTCACCTCGGCGCTGCCGGCGGAGACGAAGCGCGAGACGTACGAGCCCCAGCGCAGCGCCACGAACAGGGCCACGACCAGGCAGGCCAGGGCGATGAGGACCGAGCCGGTGGCCTGCCACACCCCCGAGGCGGCCAGCACGGCGGTCAGCACCGGCAGGTACACGGCCATGCCGAGGTCCTCGAGCACGAGGATGCCCAGCACGGCGGGGGTCTCGCGGTTGCCCAGGCGGCCGGTGTCGGCCAGGACCTTGGCGACGATGCCCGAGGAGCTGACCGCGGTGATGCCGAACATCGCCAGCGCCCCCGCGGGCCCGTAGCCCAGCAGCAGGCCCAGGGCCGCGCCGGGCAGGCCGTTGAGGACGAGGTCCAGCACGCCCACCGGCGCCTGCCGGCGCAGGTTCCCCAGCAGGTCCCCGGCGGTGTACTCCAGCCCCAGCAGCAGCAGGAGCATGACGACGCCGATCTGGGAGGCGGCCTCGAGGAAGCCCTCGGGCGCGTTCAGCGGCACCACGCCGCCGGCGCCGAAGGCCAGGCCCGCCAGCAGGTACAGCGGCACCGGGGAGATGCCCAGGCGCCCGGCCAGGCGCCCGACCACGCCCAGACCGACGATGATCGCACCGAGCTCGATGAGCAGAGCCGCGGTGTGCACTCCCCGACCAGCCGCCTTCCCGTGTCCGCGGGCGCGAACGCCCGTGCCCGCGGGCGGCGCCCGCGGTCCCGCCTGCGGTCCCGCCCCGGTCCCGCCCGGTCAGCCCTTCTGCAGCACGTGCGCGGTGGCGCGCACGCCCTCCTGGGTGCCGACGACCACGATCTTGTCACCCGCCTGGAAGCGCTGGGACGGCGCGGGCGAGGGGATGACCTCCCCGGCGCGCACCAGGGCCACCACGGAGGCGCCGGTGCGGGTGCGGATGGCCGCGTCGGCCAGGGTGCGGCCCTCGTACGGCGAGCCGGGCTCGACGTAGACGCCCTCGGTGGCCAGGCCCTCGATCTGCTCGCGCAGGCGCGCCAGGCGCTCGATCACGCGCGGCTGGCCCAGCAGCTCCGCGAGCACCTCGGCCTCGTCCGGGTCGAGGTCGACCACGGAGTGGCAGGCGTCGGGGTCGTCCTGCGAGTAGACGAGCAGCTCGCGCTCGCCGCCGCGCGTCGAGATGACGCCGATGCGCCGGCCGCGCGCGGTGGTGAAGTCGTGCCGCAGCCCCACGCCGGGCAGCTTGGTCTCTTCCAGGTCCACGGTCTCCAGTGTCCTCCAGGGACGGGGGAGCCGACGACAGGGGCGCCAGCTGTCCCCCGGACGCCTCGGCGTCCACACCCCTCAACGCGCGCAGCGCCCCGGCCCATCCCGGCGCCCGCGCCGGTGCGCGCCGCGCGCTGTGTCGCTGCTCACAGTGCTTGCCCGCCGCGGGGGCGTGGTGCAACATGCGGGTCACCGCGACGCCGCGACTCCGCGTGCGAGGGCGCCGCGGTGGCCGGGGTCGCGGGCGACTCCACCGGGGCCCAGGGGCCCCCGGAGCTCCCGCCGCGCCGGCGAGGCACCAGCGCCCGGGAGCACCAGCGACCGGGTCCGTTCCACCACGGATCGTCCGGCACGTACCTGCCGGTGGAAGGACACACGATGGCCACGGTCACGTTCGACAAGGCGACGCGCATCTACCCGGGCGGCGACAAGCCCGCCGTGGACGCCCTGGACCTGCACATCGAGGACGGCGAGTTCCTCGTCCTGGTCGGGCCCTCCGGCTGCGGCAAGTCCACCTCGCTGCGCATGCTCGCCGGTCTCGAGGACGTCAACGGCGGGCGCATCCTCATCGGCGACCGCGACGTCACCACGGTCCCCCCGAAGGACCGCGACATCGCGATGGTGTTCCAGAACTACGCGCTGTACCCGCACATGACGGTCGCCGACAACATGGGCTTCGCCCTGAAGATCGCCGGCACCCCCAAGGAGGAGATCAAGCGCCGCGTGCAGGAGGCGGCGAAGATCCTCGACCTGGAGCAGTACCTGACCCGCAAGCCCAAGGCCCTCTCGGGCGGGCAGCGCCAGCGCGTGGCCATGGGCCGCGCCATCGTGCGCCAGCCGCAGGTCTTCCTCATGGACGAGCCGCTGTCCAACCTCGACGCCAAGCTGCGCGTGCAGACGCGCACCCAGATCGCCTCCCTGCAGCGGCGCCTGGGCGTCACCACCGTCTACGTCACCCACGACCAGGTCGAGGCCATGACGATGGGCGACCGCGTGGCGGTGCTCAAGGACGGCCTGCTGCAGCAGGTGGACACCCCCCGCCGGATGTACGACCACCCCAACAACGTCTTCGTCGCCGGCTTCATCGGCTCCCCGGCCATGAACCTGCTGACGCTGGACGTCACCGACGGCGGCGTCAAGCTCGGCGACACCGTGCACCCCATCGAGCGCGCGGCGCTGTCGGCGACCGGCGACAAGCTGACCCTGGGCGTGCGCCCGGAGGACCTGGAGCTGTCCGAGTCCGGCCTGCCGGTGCAGGTCGACGTCGTCGAGGAGCTCGGCGCGGACGCCTACATCTACGGTTCGCTGGCCCAGCCGGGCCAGGAGTCGCACCAGGTCATCGCGCGCGTCGACGGCCGCCGTCCCCCGGCCAAGGGCTCGACGGTGCACTTCACCCCCAAGGTGGGCCACGTGCACCTGTTCGACCAGCACTCGGGCCAGCGCATCGAGGTCTGAGCACGACCCGCACCACGGACGGGCCGCCACCCCGCAGCACGGGGGTGGCGGCCCGCGCCGCGTCCGGGCCCGGCGCGCCCGCGCCCCTGCTGAGAGGATGACCCCGTGAGCACGCCCACCACCACCTCCCTGCAGTTCACCGCGGCCCGGCCGTACCCGGAGCTGCTGGACCTGCCGTGGGACGTGCCGCTGGAGGAGTGGCCCGAGGAGCACCTCGCGGCGCTGCCCCGGGGCATCTCCCGGCACGTCGTGCGCTTCGTCAAGCTGGGCAACCGGGTGCTGGCGGTGAAGGAGACCAACGCCGAGATCGCCCACCGCGAGTACCGCATGCTGCGCATGCTCAACCGCCTCGAGGTGCCCTCGGTCTCCCCCGTGGCCGTCATCACCGGCCGCACCGACCGCTCCGGCGAGCCGCTGAACTCGGTGCTGGTCACCCGGCACCTGCAGTACTCGCTGCCCTACCGGGCCCTGTACAGCCAGACGCTGCGCCCCGACACCGCCAAGCGCGCCGTCGACGCCCTGGCCGTGCTGCTGGTGCGCCTGCACCTGACCGGCTTCTACTGGGGCGACGTGTCGCTGTCGAACACCCTCTTCCGCCGCGACGCCGGCGCCTTCGCCGCCTACCTGGTCGACGCCGAGACCGGTGAGCTGTACGACGAGCTGTCCACCGGCCAGCGCGAGTACGACCTGGACGTGGCGCGCACCAACATCGCCGGCGAGCTCATGGACGTCGTGGCCAGCGGGGCGCTGGAGGTGGAGATGGACGACGTCCTGGCCATCTCCGACCGCATCATCTCGCGCTACCGGGCGCTGTGGCACGAGCTGACCGACCCGGAGTCCTTCGAGCGCGGCGAGCGCTGGCGGGTCGAGGCGCGCATCCGGCGCCTGAACGAGCTGGGCTTCGACGTCGGCGAGCTGGCCATCACCACCGACATCGACGGCACCAGCGTGCGCATCGAGCCCAAGGTCGTCGACGCCGGGCACCACTCCCGGCGCCTGCTGCGCCTGACGGGCCTGGACGCGGAGGAGAACCAGGCCCGCCGGCTGCTCAACGACCTCGACTCCTACCGGGCGGCCACCGACCGGCAGAACGAGGACGAGGAGATCGTCGCCCACGACTGGATGGCGGAGGTCTTCGAGCCGGTGCAGAAGGCCGTGCCGCGCGAGCTGCGCGGCAAGCTGGAGGGCCCGGAGCTCTTCCACGAGGTGCTCGAGCACCGCTGGTACCTCTCCGAGCGCGCCGGGCGCGACGTCGGCCTCGACGAGGCCGTGCACGGCTACGTCGAGGGGGTCCTGCCGGGCAAGCCCGACGAGCGCGCCGTGCTCGGCGTGGACACCCAGGCGATCCGCGTCGTCGCGGACCACTGACCACCGCGACCGCCACCACCGCGACCGCCACCACCACCGCGACCGCCACCACCACCGCCGCGGCCACCCGCCCGCGGCGCCGAACGATCGGAGGACCACCGTGTCCGCTGCCGCCCAGCCGCGCGTCGCCCTGACGGGCGCGTCCGGCAAGCTGGGGCGGGTCGTGCTGCGCGACCTGCTGGAGAACGGGTACTCGGTGCTCGCGCTGGACCAGGTGCCCCCGCCGGGGCTGACCGCCGACGACGACGCGCGGTTCCTGCGCGTGGACCTGACCGACCACGGCTCGGTCGTCGAGGCGCTGGCCGGTCGCAGCGACGAGCGCCCCGGCCCCTTCGACGCCGTCGTGCACCTGGCCGCGATCCCCGCGCCGGGCCTGACGAGCAACTCCGCCACGTTCCGCAACAACGCCACGGCCACCTGGAACGTCTTCGACGCCGCCCGCGCCGCCGGCGTGCGCAACGTGGTGTGGGCCTCCAGCGAGACCCTGCTGGGCCTGCCCTTCGACACCGCCGACCCGCCCTACGCCCCGCTGGACGAGGAGTACCGGGTGCGCCCGGAGTCGACGTACTCCCTGGTCAAGGCGCTCGAGGAGGAGATGGCCCACCACTTCTGCCGGTGGCAGCCGGAGCTGACGATGACGGGCCTGCGCTTCTCCAACGTCATGCACGTGGAGGACTACGCCGGCTTCCCCGCCTTCGACGCCGACCCGCGCCTGCGCAAGTGGAACCTGTGGGGCTACATCGACGCGCGCGACGGCGCGCAGGCGGTGCGCCTGTCGCTGCAGCGCACCGACCCGGGCGTGGAGGTGTTCGTCATCGCCAACGCCGACACCGTCATGAGCCGGCCCTCGGCGGAGCTGATGGCCGAGGTGTTCCCGGGCGTGGAGGTGCGCGGCGAGCTCGGCGAGCACGAGAGCCTGCTGAGCATCGCCAAGGCCCGCCGCGTGCTGGGCTACGAGCCGCAGCACTCCTGGCGCGACCACGTCTGAGGCCCGCCCGCCCCGCCGGAGCCGGTGCCCCGGCGGGGCGCGCCCCGGGCGCCGGGGAGCGGCCCGGCACCGGGCGCCTCAGCGGTGCCTGGCGACCTCGTACAGGGCGATGCCCGCGGCCACGCCGGCGTTGAGGGACTCCACCGCCCCGGCCATCGGGATGCTCACCACCTGGTCGCACGTCTCGCGCACCAGCCGGGACAGCCCGGCGCCCTCGGCGCCGACGACCACGACGATCGGCCCGTCGGCCAGCTGCAGCTGCGGCAGGGCCACGTCGCCGTCGGCGTCCAGGCCGACGACGAACAGGCCGGCCTCCTTGTACTCCTGCAGGGCGCGGGTGAGGTTGGTCGCGCGCGCCACCGGCACGCGCGCGGCCGCGCCCGCGGAGGTCTTCCACGCCGAAGCGGTCATGCCCGCCGCGCGCCGCTCCGGCACGACGACGCCGTGCCCGCCGAAGGCGGCCGCCGAGCGCACCACGGCGCCGAGGTTGCGCGGGTCCGTCACGCCGTCCAGCGCCACCAGCAGCGGCGGGCGGCCGGTGTCCGCGGCGCGCTCGAGCAGGTCCGAGGGGTGCGCGTAGTCGTACGGGGGCACCGAGGCGGCCACGCCCTGGTGCACCGCGCCCTCGGTGAAGCGGTCCAGGTCCGCCCGCGAGGCCTCCAGCAGCGGGATGCCGCGGTCGCCGGCCGCGGCGAGGATCTCCTTGACGCGGTCGTCGGAGTCGATGCGCGCGGCCACGTACACGCCCGTGATGGGCAGCTCGGCGCGCAGCGCCTCGACCAGGGAGTTGCGCCCGGCGATCCACTCCGTCTCGCCGGTGCGCTTGGCGGTGCGCCGCACCGGCGGGCGCCCGCCCGGGCGCGCGTTGGTCGTGGCCGCGCGGTGCGCGGCCTGCGCCGCGCGCGCGGCGGCCGGGTGGCCGGTGCGCTCGGTCGCCTTCGGCGTGGGGCCCCTGCCCTCCAGCGCCCGGCGGTTCTTGCCGCCGGTGCCGATCGTGGGGCCCTTCTTGCCCTTGCTGACAGCGCCTCGGCGCTGGGAGTTGCCCGCCACTACTGCTCACCCTCCAGGGACCACCGGGCTCCGGTGGGCGTGTCCTCGATCACGATGCCCGCGTCCTTGAGGGAGTCGCGCACCGCGTCGGCGGTGGCGAAGTCGCGCGCGGCGCGGGCGGCCGCGCGCTCCTCCAGGCGGGCGCGCACCAGGACGTCGAGCGCGTCGCGCGCCGCGTCGGAGGTGCCCGCCCGCGAGACCCACGGCTCGCCGAGGGGGTCCAGGCCCAGCACGGCCAGCCCGGCGCGCACCTGCTGGTGCGCCTCGAGCAGGGCCGCGCCCGAGCCCTCGGCCAGCGCCTGGTTGCCGCGCCGGGCCGCCTCGTGCAGCACGGCCAGCGCCGCCGGGGTGGCCAGGTCGTCGTCCATCGCCGCCGCGAACGCCGCCGGGACCGCACCGGCCGGGGTGCCGGGGCCCAGCCGCTCGGCGGCGCGGCGCACGAAGCCCTCCAGGCGCGAGTACGCCGCCTCCGCCTCGCCCAGCGAGGTGGGCGACCACTCCAGCGGCGTGCGGTAGTGCGCGGAGACGAGGTAGTAGCGCAGCACCACCGCGCGGTGCTCGCGCAGCAGGGCCGGCACGCCCAGGACGTTGCCCAGCGACTTGCTCATCTTCTCGCCGGCCATCGTCACGAAGTGGTTGTGCAGCCAGTAGTTCGCGAAGCCGTCCCCGGCGGCGCGCGACTGCGCCTGCTCGTTCTCGTGGTGCGGGAAGCGCAGGTCCAGCCCGCCGCCGTGCACGTCGAAGCGCTCGCCGAGGTACCGCCCGGCCATCGCCGAGCACTCCAGGTGCCACCCCGGGCGCCCGCGCCCCCACGGGGTCGGCCACGAGGCGCTGGCCGGCTCGGAGGCCTTCGCGCCCTTCCACAGCGCGAAGTCGCGCGGGTCGCGCTTGCCGCGCGGGTCGGCGTCGGCGGCCGGCTCCATGTCCTCCAGCGACTGGTGCGTCAGGCTGCCGTACTCCGGCCAGGAGCGGACGTCGAAGTAGACGTCGCCGGAGCCGTCGGCGGCCGGGTAGGCGTGCCCGCGCGCGATCAGCCGTTCGATGAGCTCGACCATCTCCGGCACGTGGCCGGTGGCGCGCGGCTCCACGGTGGGCGGCAGCACGCCCAGGGCGGTGTAGGCGGCGGAGAACTCGCGCTCGAAGCGGTAGGCGTGCGCCCACCACTCGACGCCCTCCTCGGCGGCCCTGGCGAGGATCTTGTCGTCGACGTCGGTGACGTTGCGCACCAGCGTGACCTCGTGGCCGGTGGCCGTCAGCCAGCGGCGCAGCACGTCGAAGGCGACCTGCGCGCGCACGTGGCCCAGGTGCGGGGCCCCCTGGGGCGTGGCGCCGCAGACGTAGACGCCGACGTGCCCGGGCCGCAGGGGGACGAAGTCGCGCACCGCGCCGGCGGCGCTGTCGTGGAGGCGCAGGGTCACCCCGCAAGGCTACCGGCCGGGGGCGCCGGCCCCCGCCGCTCGCCGGGCCGGGTTCGGGGGTGCTCGACTAGGGTCGCCGCATGGCCTGGACCGTTCCCGCGATCGTCTCCCGCAGCGGGGGCGCGCCCGTCGAGACCGCCGACGTCGTGGTGCCCGAGCCGGTCGCCGGCGAGGTGGTCGTGGACGTCGCCGCGTGCGGGGTGTGCCACACCGACCTGCACTACCGCGAGGGCGGCATCACCGACGACTACCCCTTCATGCTCGGCCACGAGGCCGCCGGCACGGTCTCCGCGGTCGGCGAGGGCGTCACGGACGTCGCCGTGGGCGACAGCGTCGTGCTGAACTGGCGCGCGGTGTGCGGGCGGTGCCGCGCCTGCAGGCGCGGGCGGCCGCAGTACTGCTTCGCCACGCACAACGCCACGCAGAGGATGACCCTGACCGACGGCACGCCGCTGACCCCGGCGCTGGGCATCGGCGCCTTCGCGCCCAAGACGCTCGTGGCCGCCGGGCAGGCCACCCGCATCGACACCTCCGTGCTCGGCGGCTCCTGGGACCCGGCGGTGGCCGGCCTGCTCGGCTGCGGGGTCATGGCCGGCATCGGCGCCGCCGTGAACACCGCCCCCGTCCAGCGCGGCGACACCGTCGCCGTCATCGGCTGCGGCGGGGTGGGTTGCGCGGCGATCGCCGGGGCGGTGCTGGCCGGCGCCCGGCGCGTCGTCGCGGTCGACATCGACGACAAGAAGCTGGCGTGGGCCCGCCAGCTCGGCGCCACCCACGTGGTGCACTCGCGCGGCCTGGACGAGGACGGCGTGGTCGCCGCCGTGCGCGAGGTCACCGACGGCTTCGGCGCCGACGTGGTCATCGACGCGGTGGGGCGCGCCGAGACGTGGCGGCAGGCGTTCTACGCGCGCGACCTGGCCGGGGTCGTGGTCCTGGTCGGCGTACCGACCCCGGAGGTGCAGCTGCAGGTGCCGCTCCTGGACGTCTTCGGCCGCGGCGGGGCGCTGAAGTCGAGCTGGTACGGCGACTGCCTGCCCGAGCGCGACTTCCCCGCCCTGCTGGAGCTGCACGCGCACGGGCGCCTGCCGCTGGACGCCTTCGTCACCGAGCGCATCGGCCTGGGCGACGTCGAGGAGGCCTTCGCGACGATGCAGCGCGGCGAGGTGCTGCGCTCCGTGGTGGTGATGGACCGGTGAGCGCGCGCGTCGAGCACCTGGTCACCTCCGGCACCTTCAGCCTGGACGGGCAGACCTTCGACGTCGACAACAACGTCTGGCTCGTCGGCGACGACTCCGAGGTCGTCGTCCTGGACGCCCCCCACGACGTCGACGCCATCGCCGCCGCCGTCGGGGACCGGCGCGCGCTGGCGGTGCTGGCCACCCACGCCCACGACGACCACGTGCGCCGCGCCCCCGAGCTCGCCCGCCGGCTGGGCACCGCCGGGCGGGCCGTGCCGGTGCTGCTGCACCCGGCCGACCGGCAGGTGTGGGAGCTGACGCACCCGGGCGAGCCGACCACCGACCTCGTGCACGGCGAGGTCGTCGCCGTGGGCGGCACCGAGCTGCACGTGCTGCACACCCCCGGGCACACCCCCGGGTCGGTGTCCGTCTACGCGCCGGCCCTGGGCACCGTCTTCACCGGCGACACCCTCTTCGCCGGCGGGCCCGGCGCCACCGGGCGCTCCTTCTCCGACTTCGGCACGATCGTGGCCTCGATCCGCGACGTCCTGCTGGGGCTGCCGCCGGAGACGCGCGTGCTCACCGGGCACGGGCAGAGCACCACGATCGGCGACGAGGCCCCCCACCTGCAGGAGTGGATCGACCGGGGTCACTGAGCGTCACCACCACGGGTGGCGGAGTCGCGCGGGCCTGGCAGCATCGCAGCCGTGACCGATCCGACGGGGCAGACCCCCACCGTGAACGTCGTCGAGCGGGGCATCGCCGACGCCTCCCGCTGGGCGCTGCGCCTGCTCGTGCTCGGCGTGGGCGTCGCCGGCCTGCTCTGGCTGCTGGGCAAGGGCTGGTCCCTGCTGCTGCCGCTGCTGCTGGCGGTGCTGCTCAGCGCCATCCTGTGGCCGCTGGCGCAGGTGCTGCGCGCGGTGCTGCCGCGCGCGATCGCCGCGCTGCTGGCCATCCTCATCCTGCTGGCGGTCGTCGTCGGCGTCTTCGCCGCCCTCATCCCCACCGTGGTCGACCAGGCCGGGGACGTGGCCGACTCCGCCGTCGCCGGCCTGGACCAGGTGCAGGGCTGGATCAACGGCCCGCCGCTGAACCTGGGCGACGACCAGATCGGCGGCCTGGTCGACCAGGGCGTCACCGAGCTGCAGAACAACGCCCAGAACATCGCCCTGGGCGTCGTCGGCGGGGTCGGCACGGTGGGCGCCACCATCGGCTCCGGCGTCGTGACGTTCCTGCTCGTGCTGGTGCTGACCTTCTTCTGCCTGGCCGACGGCGACCGGCTGCTGCCCTGGTCGCGCCGCTGGCTGGACGCGAACACCCACCGCCACGCCACCGCGCTGGGCAGCCGGATCTGGGCGACCGTGCGCGGCTACATCCTCTCCCAGGCCGCCGTGGCGCTCGTCGACGCGATCTTCATCGGCGCCGGCCTGGCGATCCTGCGGGTGCCGTTCGCGCTGCCGCTGGCCGTCGCCATCTTCTTCGCCGCGTTCATCCCGATCGTGGGCGCCGTCGTCACCGGCGTGCTCGCCACGCTGGTCGCCCTGGTCACCCTCGGCTGGGTGCAGGCGCTCATCGTGCTGGGCATCGTGCTGCTGGTGCAGCAGATCGAGGGCAACGTGCTGCAGCCGCTGCTGGTCGGCAAGACCCTCGCCCTGCACCCCGCCGTCGTCATCGGCGCGGTGACCGTCGGCGGCACTCTGTTCGGCATCGTCGGCGCGTTCCTCGCCGTGCCCGTCGCCGCGATCATCACGGTGGTGCTGCGCTACGTGCACCACGTGCTGCTGCCGGACGAGCCGGAGAACCCCGCCGAGGAGCACAAGGCCAAGGGCAACCCGCTGCGCCGCAGGACCGCCGCCGAGGAGGCGAAGGCGGCCGCACCCACCACCGCCGGCGCCGCGAGCGGCGCGCACACCCCCGAGCGCCCCTGACGCGGGCGGCTCACCCGCCGGGACGGGCAGCGCCCCCCGCCGCGACGCGCGGCGGGGGGCCCTGCGGCGCTCAGAGCGGGACGACCAGCGCGGTGGCGATCGCCGCGACGCCCTCGCCGCGGCCGGTCAGGCCCAGCCCGTCCGTGGTGGTGCCGGCCACGCTGACCGGCGCGCCGCAGGCGGCGGAGAGCACCGCCTCGGCCTCGGCCCGGCGCGCGCCGATCCTCGGGCGCTCGCCGACGACCTGCACGGAGACGTTGCCGACCTCGAAGCCGGCCGCGCGCACCAGGCGCGCGGCCTCGGCGAGCAGGCGCGCGCCGGAGGCGCCGGCCCACTCCGGGCGCGCGGTGCCGAAGTGGGCGCCCAGGTCGCCCAGGCCCGCGGCGGCGAAGAGGGCGTCGGCGCAGGCGTGCGCGGCGACGTCGCCGTCGGAGTGGCCCTGCGGGCCGCGCGGCTCGTCGGGCCACAGCAGCCCCGCCACCCGGCACTCGCGGCCCTCGGCCAGGGGGTGCACGTCCACACCGGTGCCCACGCGGGGCCAGGTGCCGCGCCCAGCGCTCACGCGCGTCCTCCGCTCAGCAGCGCCTCGGCCAGCACCAGGTCCACGGGCCGGGTGACCTTGAAGGCGGTGTCGTCGCCGGGCACGGTGCGCACCCGGTGGCCCAGGGCCTCGAGCATGCCGGCGTCGTCCGTGGCCGGCGCGGCACCAGTGGCCCCGCGGGCGGCCTCGTGGGCGGCGCGCAGCGGGGCGGGGTCGAAGCCCTGCGGCGTCTGCACCGCCACCAGCTCGCGGCGGTCGACGGTCTCCAGGACCACGTCGCCGGCGACCCGCTTGACGGTGTCGGAGACGGGCAGGACGGGCACCACGGCCACGGCCCCGCCGCGCACCGCGGCGACCACCGCGCGGAAGACCGCCGGCGGGGTGAGGCAGCGCGCGGCGTCGTGCACGAGCACGACGTCCACGCCCGGCGGCAGCGCGGCCAGGCCGCACCGCACCGAGTCCTGCCGCTCGGCGCCGCCGGCGACCACGCGCACGTCCGCCGCGCCCAGCGGGCCCAGCAGCGCGCGCACGTGCTCCTGCCGGCCCTCCGGGGCGACCACCACGACGACGTCGACGACGCCGGACGCGAGGGCGCGCCGGAGGGCATGCACGAGCAGCGGTTCACCGGCCAGCGGGACCAGGGCCTTGGGCAGCCCGGCCCCCAGCCGCTCGCCCCGGCCGGCGGCCGGGACGACGAGCGCGCAGGTCAGGAGGCCAGGACCTCGTCCAGCAGGGACTCGGCCTTGTCCTCGTTGGTGTTCTCGGCGAGGGCGAGCTCGGAGACGAGGATCTGCCGCGCCTTGGCGAGCATGCGCTTCTCGCCGGCCGACAGGCCCCGGTCCTGGTCGCGGCGCCAGAGGTCGCGCACGACCTCGGCCACCTTGATGACGTCGCCCGAGGCGAGCTTCTCGAGGTTCGCCTTGTACCGGCGCGACCAGTTGGTCGGCTCCTCGGCGTAGGGCGTGCGCAGGACCGAGAAGACGCGGTCGAGGCCCTCGCGGCCCACCACGTCGCGGACGCCGACGAGGTCGACGTTCTCGGCGGGCACCTCGATGGTCAGGTCGCCCTGGGCGACCTTGAGGACGAGGTAGAGCTTCTCCTCGCCCTTGATGGTGCGGGTCTTGATCTCCTCGATCAGTGCGGCCCCGTGGTGGGGGTAGACGACCGTTTCGCCGACCGTGAAAGCCATAGAACGTGACCCCTTTCCCTGGTCCCACCTTACCACGGGCAACGGGTGCCGGACACCCTCGGCGAAAGCGTTTGCGCAGGTCAGAGGCTCGCAGCCGCCCCGGCGGCCCCTTGACACACCACCCCTCGGCGTGCTCCGCGCGCGTGGGCACCGCTGCGGCGGGGCCCGCCGGCGGGCCCGGGACCGCCAAGGCGCGGCCACCACGCCGCCACGGCGCCGGCACCGCGCCGCCACGACGCCGCCACGACACCCGGCGCCCGGGCCCGCGGCTACGACTGCCGGTAGTCTGCCCGCGTGAAGCTCCGCCAGCGCGCCGCCGTCGCCCTCGCCACCGCCGCGACCACCGTCGGTGTCGCCGGCTGCTCGGCCTTCTCCCCCGCCGTGGTGCTGCGCCCGTACGACGCCAGCGACGGCCGGAACACCCGGGTGGCGGGCGTGGAGGTGCGCAACGCGCTCGTCGTCTCCCCGGGCCTCGACGAGCCGGGCGTGGTCTCGGTGACGCTGGTGAACTCCTCCGCCGAGGACGCCTCCGTGACGGTCTCCGCCGACCTCGAGGCCGGCGACGCGCCCGTGCAGACGTACTTCGTCCCGGCCGGCGAGCTGGTGCAGGTCGGCGCCACGCAGGCGCTGGCCCTCGACGGCGCGGAGACGACGCCCGTCCCCGGCGAGCAGAACCCCGCGTGGCTGCAGCTGGCGCAGGTGCCGCAGCACCCGGGCGAGACCGTCACGATGACCTTCCGCGCCGCCGGCGAGAGCGCCGAGGTCGACGCCCCCGTGGTGCTGCCCTGCTTCGAGTACGCCGAGCTGACCCCCACCCCGGCCCCCGGCGCCACGGCCGCCCCCGCGCCCGAGGTCCAGTGCGGCGCCGAGACGGACGACTCGCTGCAGCAGGCCGACGACGAGGGCGAGGAGGAGGCCGCCACCACCGGCGGCGACGAGCAGGACACCACCGGCCCCGGGGCCGACACGCAGTCCGGCCCGGAGTCGGGCAGCGGCGCCGCCCCGACCGGCGGCACCGCCGGGCAGTGAGCCCGCGCCGGGGGCGCCGGGCCGCGCGGCGGCCGGCGCCCCGGGCGGCTCAGCCCTCGAACTTGTAGCCCAGCCCCCGCACCGTCACCAGGTGCCGCGGGTTGGAGGGGTCCGGCTCGATCTTGGCGCGCAGACGCTTGACGTGGACGTCGAGGGTCTTGGTGTCGCCGACGTAGTCCGAGCCCCACACGCGGTCGATGAGCTGCACGCGCGTGAGCACGCGCCCGGCGTTGCGCAGCAGCATCTCCAGCAGCTCGAACTCCTTCAGCGGCAGCGGGACCTGCTCGCCGCGCACCGTGACCACGTGCCGGTCCACGTCCATGCGCACCCCGCCGGCCTCGACGGTGGTCTGCACCAGCTCCTCCGGCTCGCCGCCGCGGCGCAGCACGGCGCGCACCCGGGCCAGCAGCTCGCGCGAGGAGTACGGCTTGGTGACGTAGTCGTCCGCGCCGATCTCCAGGCCCACGACCTTGTCGATCTCGGAGTCCTTCGCGGTGAGCATGATGACCGGCACGCTGGAGCGGGTGCGCAGCTGCCGGCACACCTCCGTGCCGGGGATGCCCGGCAGCATCAGGTCCAGCAGCACCAGGTCGGCGCCGGCGCGGTCGAACTCCTCCAGCGCCGCGGGCCCGGTGTCGCTCACCGCCACGTCGTACCCCTCCCGCCGCAGCAGGTAGGACAGCGGGTCCGAGAACGACTCCTCGTCCTCGACCACCAGGATGCGCGTCACGGTCGAACCTCCAGGGGTGAGTCCTCCGGGTCCGCGCCCGGAGGTCGTCGGGTGGCGCCCGCGGGGCCGTGGTGGCCCGTGCGCGGGACGTCCTCGGGGGCGGGCGCGTCCTCGGCCGCGACCTCGGGCCCCTGCGCGCGCGGCAGGCGCAGCGTGAAGGTGGAGCCCTCGCCCTCGACGCTCCACACCCTCACCTCGCCGCCGTGCCGGCCGGCGATGTGCTTGACGATCGACAGGCCCAGGCCGGTGCCGCCCGTCAGCCGCGAGCGGGCCGGGTCCACGCGGTAGAAGCGCTCGAAGATGCGGTCCAGGTCCGCCGGGCTGATGCCCACGCCGCGGTCGGAGACGGCGATGTCCACCGCCGCCGGCGCGGCGGGCTCCTCGCCCAGCCCCGGGCGCACCCGGCGCACCTCCACCACCACGCGGCTGCGCTCCGGGGAGTAGGCCAGGGCGTTGTGCACGAGGTTGCGCAGCGCCGTCACCAGCAGCTCGCGGTCGCCCTTGACGCGCACGCCGCGCTCGCCGGCCACCACGATCCCCGACTCGCGCTGGTGCGCCACGGAGCTGCTGCGGTCGACGGCCTCGGCCACGAGCGCGTCGACCTCCAGCAGCGCCGGGCGCACGGCGTTCTCCTCCGCCTGCAGCCGCGAGAGGTCGATGATCTCCTGCACGAGGGTGGTCAGCCGCTTGGACTCCCGGCGCATCCGGCGGGCGAAGTGGCGCACGGCCTCGGGGTCGTCGGCGGCGTCCTCGACCGCCTCGGACAGCAGCGAGAGCGCCCCCACGGGCGTCTTCAGCTCGTGGCTGACGTTGGCCACGAAGTCGCGGCGCACCGCCTCCACCCGCCGGGACTCGGTGCGGTCCTCCAGCAGCAGCAGCACGTGGCGCGGGCCCAGCGGGGAGACGCGGGCGAGGACCACGGCGGCCGGGCGGCCCAGCCCGGCGGCCAGGTCCACCTCCACCTCCCGCTGGCGCCCGTCGCGCCGGCACGCGCGCACCATCTCGCGCAGCTGCGGGTCGGCCAGCTCGCGCCCGGCCACCACGCCCGAGGCGTAGGAGGCGGCGCTGGCCTTGACCACCTCGTCGGCCGCGTCGAGCACCACCGCCGAGGAGCGCAGCGCCATGAGGACGTCGCTGACGCCGTCGGGCAGGCCCGGCGGCTCGTGCGCGGCCGGCTCGGGGCGCTGCAGGCGCTCGGAGACGCGGAAGGCGATCACCCCGGCGGCACCGGCCAGCACGCCGGCGGCCGCGGCGATGCTGCTCGAGATGTCGCCGACCACGTCTCCAGCCTAAGGTTCCCCGGGGCGGCACCCGCGCCGGCGACCGCGCACCCCGCGGCCCCGCGTGCGATGTTCACACCCGCGCTGGCGCGCGTTCACCCCGACCTGCGAGCGTGCCGGTCGCGGGCGGGCGGCGCGGCGGCCCACCCGCACCCCGGCCGGAGGAGAGGCAGCAGTGCGCAACGTCTACCACGACGAACTCGTCCACCTCGTCGAGACCCTGGTGGAGATGACCAACCTGGCGCGCTCGGCGATGGCCCGCGCCACCACGTCCCTGCTCGACGCCGACCGGGAGCTGGCCGAGAGCGTCATCACCGCCGACCAGCGGATCGACTCGCTGCAGCTAGACCTGGAGGAGCGCTCCCTGCAGCTGCTGGCGCGCCAGCAGCCGGTGGCCACCGACCTGCGCGTGGTGGTCACCGCGCTGCGCATGAGCACCAGCCTGGAGCGCATGGGCGACCTCGCCCGGCACGTGGCCAAGCTGGCCCGCCTGCGCCACCCGCAGCCCGTCGTGCCGGCGGAGTACCGCGCCACGGTGCTGGAGATGGCCCAGGTCGCCGAGCGCATCGTCACCAAGGCCGGCAGCGTCATCGCCTCGCGCGACGTGGCGATGGCCGTGCAGCTGGAGACCGACGACGACGAGATGGACGCCCTGCACCGCAGCGTCTTCGCGCAGCTGCTGGCCGACCGCGAGGGGCAGCCCACCGAGGTGGCCGTCGACCTGACGCTGCTCAGCCGCTACTACGAGCGCTTCGCCGACCACGCGGTCTCGGTGGCCAAGAACGTCATGTTCCTGGTCACCGGCTCGCACGACGCGCCGGAGGCCGAGCAGGAGCAGCGCGGCACCGCGCCGCTGGCCGGCTGAGCGCCCCGGGAGGGGCGCGGGGCCGGGTGTAGCGTCGAGGCGTGGACTCGCTGTGGGGGCGGTGCCGGCCCCGCGCGGAGGGTGCGGCACCGGTCGCCCTGCTCACCGCGCTGGCCGCGCTGGGCCTGCTGACGCCCGGCTGCTCCGAGCGGGCCGCGCCGGCCCCCGCGCCGACGACCACCACCCTGGAGCCGACCGCCGAGCCCGCGACGAGCGCCGCCACGGCCCCCGCGAGCGCTCCGGCGTTCGACTGCACCGCGGTGCAGGACGCGCAGGACGAGCTCGACGAGGCCTTCGCCGCCGAGCTCGAGCGCCTCGACGTCGACCGCGGCGACCCGCGCGCGCAGTCGGTGTACGCGCTGGTCACCACCGAGCAGGGCCCGGCCTACTACGCCGACGTGCTGCGCGCGGCGCCGCCGGAGCTGGGCGACGACGCCCGGCGGGTCCTGGACTACTACGAGCGCCTGGCGAGCGCCGCGGGCGAGCTGGACCCCGGCAGCGGCTCGGCCGCCGACCTCACCGCCTCGGTGGACGCCCTGGACCGCGCCGCGGCGGCCGTGGACGACCCCGCCGCCGGCACCGCCGTGGTGCAGGCCCAGGAGCGGCTGCGCGCGGCGATGGAGCGCTCGTGCGAGGGCGACGCCCCGGCCACCGCGAGCGCCACGGCCTCCCCCTCCACGCCGCCGGCGGACCCCACGACGGCACCGGGCTCAGCACCGGGCCCGCCACCGGGCTCGGCGCCGGCCGCGACGACGGGCGCCGCGACCGGCGCCTGAGGGCGCGCGGGCCTCAGCGGCCCTGGTTCGCCACCGCCTGCACCGCGGCGCGCGCGGCCTCGGGGTCCAGGTACTCCCCGCCGGGCACCACCGGGCGCAGCTCGGCGTCCAGGCGGTACACCAGCGGGATGCCGGTGGGGATGTTCAGGCCGGCGATGTCGGTGTCCGAGACGCCGTCGAGGTGCTTGACCAGCGCGCGCAGGGAGTTGCCGTGCGCGGCCAGCAGCACGACCTTCCCCTCGCGCAGGTCGGGCACGACCGCGTCGCGCCAGTACGGCAGCATGCGCGCGACGACGTCGGCCAGGCACTCGGTGCGCGGCATGTCCGCGCCGAGGCCGGCGTAGCGCGGGTCGCCGTCCTGGGAGAACTCCGAGCCCGGCTCGATCTCCGGCGGCGGCACGTCGTAGGAGCGGCGCCACAGCATGAACTGCTCCTCGCCGAACTCGGCGAGGGTCTGCTTCTTGTCCTTGCCCTGCAGCGCGCCGTAGTGGCGCTCGTTCAGGCGCCAGGAGCGGCGCACGTCGATCCAGTGGCGGTCGGCGGCGTCCAGCGCCAGGTGGGCGGTGGTGATCGCGCGGCGCAGCACGGACGTGTGCACGACGTCGGGCAGGACGCCGGCGGAGGCCAGCAGCTCCCCGCCGCGGGCGGCCTCGGCGCGGCCCTTCTCCGACAGCGCCACGTCCACCCAGCCGGTGAACAGGTTCTTGGCGTTCCACTCGCTCTCGCCGTGCCGCAACAGGACGAGGGTGTGCGCCGCATCGCTCATGGGCCGCACCCTACCGAGCGGGCCGTGGCCGCGGCCGCCGCCCCGTCCCCGTCGGCGGTGCTCCGCCAGGGCCGTCAGCGCCCGCCGGCGGCCCGCGCCGCGCGCGCGCGCCGGTACAGCTCCAGCGTCGCCTCGGCCGTGCGCGACCACCCGAAGCCGTGCGCGCGCTCGGCCGCCCGCTCCCCCAGCGCCGCGCGCCGGCGCGGGTCGTCGAGCAGCGCGCCCAGCGCGCGCGCCCACTCGCGCGGGTCGTGCGAGTCGACCAGCACGCCGGAGACGCCGTCGGCCACGGCGGTGCGCAGCCCGCCGACCCCGGCGGCCACCACGGGCGTGGCGCACGCCTGCGCCTCCAGCGCCACCAGCCCGAAGGACTCGTTGTGCGAGGGCACCGCGACGAGGTCGGCGGCGCGGTAGTGCTCGGCCAGCAGCGCCCGCTCCACCGGCGGGCGCACCTGGACCACGTCCTGCAGGCCCCGCGCGCGCACCAGGTCGGTCAGCGCGTGCGGGTGGGCCGCGCCGGAGCCGCTGGGCCCGCCCAGGACGAGCACGCGCAGCCGCGCGCGCCGCTCGGGGCGCTCGCGCAGCAGCAGGGCGGCGGCCTCGACGAGCACGTCGGGCGCCTTCAGCGGCTGCAGCCGGCCCACGAAGAGCAGCACCTCGGCGTCCTGCGGCACCCCCAGGCGGGCGCGGGCGGCGGCCCGCCCGCCGTCGGGCGAGAAGGTGCCCAGGTCCACCCCGGGCGGGACGACCGCCACCCGCGCGGGGTCGGCGCCGTACAGCTGCACCAGCTCGTCGCGCTCGGCGGCGGTGTTGGCCACCAGCAGGTCGGCGGCCTCGACGACCTGCTGCTCGCCGATGACGCGCCCGGGCGGCTCGGGGGCGTCGCCCTCGGCGAGGTGGGCGTTCTTCACCTTCGCCATGGTGTGCATCGAGTGCACCAGCGGCACGTCCCAGCGGTCGGCGGTCAGCCAGCCCACCTGCCCGGAGAGCCAGTAGTGCGAGTGCACCACGTCGTAGTGGTCCTCGGTGTGGCGGGCCCCGGTGCGCAGCAGCCCGGCGGTGAACGCGCACAGCTGCCCGGGCAGGTCCTCCTTGGCCAGCCCCTCGTAGGGGCCGGCGGCCACGTGCCGCACGGTGACGCCGTCGGCGGCGCGCACCACCGGCTCCTGCTCCGAGGAGGTGCGCCGGGTGAAGACCTCCACCTCCACCCCCCGCGCGGCGAGCTGGCGCGAGAGCTCGAGCACGTAGACGTTCATGCCGCCGGCGTCACCGGTGCCGGGCTGCTCCAGCGGGGAGGTGTGCACCGACACCATCGCCACGCGCTCGACCCCGGCGCCCCCGCCGCCCGCCGCCGCACCCGCCGCCGCACCCACCGCCGCACCCACCGCCGCACCCACCGCCCGTCCCCGCCCGCTGCCGCGGGCCCTCGCCCGTGCCACCGCCGCGGGTGGCTACCGTCTGACGGTGCCCTCCCGCGACGCGGGCCGCGCGCCCGCGCGGCCCGGCGAGCAGTCTGCCCCCCGCCCGGTGGGGACGGTCACCCGCGGCACCACCGGACCGGACCGGCTGCGCCGGGTGGAGCGCTGGCTGGCCGGCACGCAGGCGCACCGGCTGCGCGCGGCCGCCGACCCGCTGGTGGTCGACCTGGGCTACGGCGCGCGCCCGGTGACGGTCACGGACCTGCAGCGCTGGCTGCGGCGGGTGCGCGCGGACGTGCGGGTGGTGGGCCTGGAGGTCTCCCCCGAGCGCGTGGCCGCCGCCCGCGCCGCGCTGGCCGGGGTGCCGGGCGCCCCGGCCTTCGCCGTGGGCGGCTTCGAGCTGTCCGTGCCCGGCGGCGGGGACCCGGTGCTGGTGCGCGCCTTCAACGTGCTGCGCCAGTACGGCGAGCAGGAGGTGGCCGCCGCCTGGGAGCTGCTGCGCTCGCGCCTGGCGCCGGGCGGGCTGGTGGTGGAGGGCACCTGCGACGAGCTGGGCCGGCGCAGCTCCTGGGTGGCGCTGGAGGCCGGCGGGCCGGTGTCGCTGACGCTCTCGCTGCGCCTGGGCGGGCTGGAGCGGCCCTCGGCGGTGGCCGAGCGCCTGCCCAAGGTCCTCATCCACCGCAACGTGCCCGGGGAGGGCGTGCACGACCTGCTGCGCGCGGCCGACGACGCCTGGGCGCGCGCGGCCCCGGAGGGCACCTTCGGGGCGCGCCAGCGCTGGCTGGCCACGTGCCGGGCGCTGCGCCGGGACTGGCCGGTGCTCGACGGGCCGGCGCGCTGGCGGCTGGGCGAGCTGACGGTGGCGTGGGCGGCGGTCGCTCCGCGCGGGCGCGCCGTGGGGCATGATCCTGAGCACGACCGAGGTCCCGGGAGGTGACCGTGAACCGACCGGCACCGGGCGGCGCCCGCCCCACGATCCGCGACATCGCCCGGCTGGCGGGCGTGTCCAAGGCGTCGGCCTCGTACGCGCTCAACGACCTGCCGGGCGTCTCGGCGGCCACCCGCGAGCGCGTGCTGGCCGCCGCCCGCGAGCTGGGCTGGCGGCCCAGCGCGGCGGCGCGCTCGCTGTCCAACGCGCGCGCGCACGCGGTGGGCCTGGCGGTGGCCCGCGACGTGGAGCTGCTGGGCGAGGAGCCGTACTACATGCGCCTGGTCGCCGGCATGGAGGGCGTGCTGGCCACCGAGTCGGTCTCGCTGCTCATGACGGTGGTGCCCGACGAGACCGCGGCGGTGGGGGTGCTGCACCGCTGGTGGGCCGAGCGGCGGGTGGACGGGGTGGTGCTGACCGACCTGCTCGTCGACGACCCGCGCCTGGAGCTGGTCACCGGGCTGGGGGTGCCCTGCGTGGTGCGCGCCGGCGCCGACGAGGAGCTGCCCGGCGGGGGCGCGGGCACGGTGGCGGTGTCCGTGGAGGACGAGCGCGAGCCCCTCGCGCAGGTCGTCGCGCACCTGCTCGAGCGCGGGCACCGGCGCCTGGCCCGGGTCAGCGGCCCCTCGGGCTTCCGGCACACCCGCCGGCGCGACCGCGCCTGGCGGGAGGTCACCGCGGCGGCGCTGGGCGCCGAGCAGGAGGTCGTCGTCGCCGACTACACCGCCCGCGGCGGGCTGGAGGCCACCCGGGCGCTGCTGGCGCGCCCGCACCCGCCCACCGCCGTGGTCTACGACAACGACGTCATGGCCGCCACGGTCGTCGCCGAGCGCCGCGCGCTGGGCGTGCGGGTGCCCGAGGACCTGGCGGTGGTGGCCGGGGAGGACTCCATCCTGTGCCGCCTGGCGGACCCGGCGATCACCGCGCTGCGCCGCGACGTCGTCACCGACGGCGCCGGCAGCGCGCGCCTGCTGCTGGACCTGCTGGCCGGGCGGGCGCCGCGCTCGCTGCGCCTGGAGCCGCGCGAGCTGGTGGTGCGCGCCAGCTGCGGCGGCGCCCTCACACCTCCAGCAGCAGCGTCACCGGCCCGTCGTTGACGAGCTCGACGGCCATGTCGGCGCCGAAGCGGCCGGTGGCCACCGGCACCCCGCGCCCGCGCAGCGCGGCGGCGACGGCCTCGACGAGCGGTTCGGCCACCGGTGCGGGCGCGGCCGCGCCCCAGCTGGGCCGCCGGCCGCGCCGGGTGTCGCCGTAGAGGGTGAACTGGCTGACGAGCAGCACCCCGGCGCCGGTCTCCAGCACCGAGCGCTCCCCGCGCAGCACGCGCAGCTCGGCGACCTTGCGCGCCACCCGCTCGACCTGCTCGGGGCCGTCGTCGTGGGTCGCGCCGAGCAGCACCAGCAGCCCGGGACCGTCCAGGGCGCCGACCTCCTCGCCGTCGACGGTGACCCGGGCCCGGCTGACGCGCTGCACGACGGCTCTCACCGCACCAGCCTCGCGCACCCCCGTGCGGGTGGACGCGAGGGGTCCGGGAGGCGGACGCGACGTGGCGCCGCGGTGGCGCACGTACGATCCCGGGGTGCTCGGCGTCCCCGTGGTGATCCCGCTGACCCTGCTCGCGCTGGGCCTGGGGGTGCTCAGCTGCCTGGCGCGCCCGCGCTGGGACGTGGCGGTGCTGACCGGGCTGCTGTGCGCAATCTGGGCGCGCGTCAACGGGCGCGTGGAGGGCCGCATCCTGCACACCTTCAGCCAGAGCCGGGGCTTCACCGAGGCCGACCTGGTCTCCGTGGCCGGGCTGCTGGTGGTGCTCACGGCGCTGGTGCGCTGCGCGCTGCGCAGCGCGCACCGCCCGCCCGCGCCCGCCGGGGCGCCGCGGGCGGGCGCCGGTCACCAGGGGCCGTAGGGCCCCTGGTGGCGGTCGTCGCGGCGCGGGCCGCGGCGCCCGCCGAACCGGCGCACCGCCGGGCGCACGTCGGCGACGTATACCGCGGCGATCACGACCGAGAGGATGCCCAGCAGGCCCGGCATCGAGGCCGGCCCGAGCACGGGCAGCGAGACGAAGCCGATGGCCGCGGCGACGGCCAGCAGCGCGACCCAGAAGGTCTTGGTGCGCTTGCCGGCCGCGGTGTACGCCGCGCCGGGCCGGCGCAGGGCGTCGACCAGCGCGAACGCCGCGAGGGCGAACGCGGCGAACGCGATCACCGCGAGCACGCCGTACTGGACGGAGCCGACGAGGGAGGTCACACCGTCTCCGACGTCCGGCGCCGCGCGCGGGTTCCGGGCACCGGGCCGGCGCCGGCGCTCACCGACCGCTCACCGACCGCTCAGCGCGCACCGGGCAGGGCGTCCTCGACGGTGGCCACGCCCTCGCGGTAGCGGCGGGTGACCTCCTCGGTGCACGCGTCCATGACCTCCTGCACGCGGTGGCGGTCGGCGGACAGCTCCCGCTCCAGGTCCAGCAGGCGCTCGCGGGCCGCGGCGAGCTGCTCGTCGTCCATGGCGCTCAGGTCCGACAGGCGCGGGTCGGCCACCGCGGCCTCGGCGCGGCGGCGGTGCTCGCCCACCCGGCTCGGCTGCACCGTGCTGTGCCGGCCCATGCCGTGGTCGGTGCGCCGCGGGTCGGCCAGCACGTCGGTCAGGCGCGCCACCAGCTCCGCGTCGCTGCGCGCGGCGCCGACGTCGGTGCCGCCGTCGACGCCGGAGCGCTGCTGCAGCTCGGCGCCGAGCAGGTCCAGGCGGCCCTGCAGCAGGCGGCGCGCGTAGGACAGGTCGGCCTCCTCCTGCTCGGCCAGCGTGCGCCGCTCGCGCAGCTCGGGCAGCTCGATCGTGCGCAGGTCCGCGGCGAAGCCGGGGTCCAGGACCCTGTCCAGGGCCCGCCGCCCGCCCTGCTGGTACCCGCTGACCTGCTGCCCGCCGGTGTCGGCGTCCTCGTGCGCGTCCATGTCGGCCTCCCGCTCCCCGATCAGCGCCGTCGCGCACGGCGATCGACGCACCACTGCGCGTGCGCGCTTCGAGGATAGGGCCCCGCGCCCCTCACGGGGCGACGACGACCTCCTGCGCGGCGGCGACCGGGCGCGGCTCCCCGGCGGCGGAGCCGGCCACCGCGAACAGCGGCGCCTCGACGGGCACCGAGCGCTTGAGGACGGCCAGCGCCACCGGTCCCAGCTCGTGGTGGCGCGCGGCGGTGGTGACGCGCCCGACGACCCGGCCGGGGCCCTCGGCCAGGACGACGTCGTCGCCGTGGGCGGGCAGGTCGTGCGTGGAGCCGTCCAGGTGCAGCAGGACCAGCCGGCGCGGGGGGCGGCCGAGGTTGTGCACCTTCGCGACCGTCTCCTGCCCGCGGTAGCAGCCCTTGTGCAGGTGCACCGCGGTGCGCAGCCAGTCCAGCTCGTGCGGGATGGAGCGCTCGTCGGTCTCCAGGCCCAGGCGCGGGCGCCACGCCTCCACGCGCAGCGCCTCGGCGGCCCAGGTGCCCGCCGCGCGGCGCCCGGCCGCGCGCGCGGCCAGCTCGGCGCGCGGGACGAGCACCTCGCGCCAGGGCCGCTCGGCGCCCGGGTGCAGCGGCGTGGGCACCGCCGCGTAGCTGGCGGTGTCCGCGGCGCCGCCCTCGTTCGCCGGCACCGGGCCCGGCCACGGGTCCACCCACACCGGACCGGCCCCGTCGCCGGGCTCGCGGCTGGGCTCGCCGAGCACCGCCCACGCCCCCGTGACGTCCTCGACCTCCACGCGCAGCGTGAAGCGCATCTTCAGCAGCCACGCCACCAGCGGCTCGCGCTCACCGGGCTCGACGGTGATCCAGGTGGCCTCCCCGTCGTCGAGCAGGTGCAGGTCGTGCTCGATCCGGCCGGTGGGCGAGAGCACCAGGCTCTCGGTGCTGGTGCCGGCGGGCAGCGCCGCCAGCGCCTGGCTGGTGGTGCTGTTCAGCCAGCCCAGCCGGTCCGGGCCCGCGACGCGCACGACGCCGCGGTGCGAGAGGTCCACGAACGCCTCGCCGCGCACGAGGGCGCGCTGCTCGGCCACCGGGTCGCCGTAGTGCCAGGCGACGCCGGCGTCGGGGCCCTCGGCGGCCACCGCCCCGGGCAGGGACAGCAGCGGCGAGCGCCACGCGGGGGCGGCGCCGGCAGCGCCGGGGGCGCCGGGGGCGCCGGGGGCGCCGGGGGCGCCGGGGGCGCCGGGGGCGCCGGGGGCGCCGGGGGTGCCGGTCGGGGTCGGGGTCTGGGTGCTCACGGTCGCTCCGGCGGCTCGGGGGTGGTGGTGCGGCAGGCGGCGCAGCGCCCGCGCAGGGCCAGGTGGGTGACGTCGGCGGCGAAGCCGGTGCGCCGCAGCACGTCGGCGGCCAGGTCGCCGGCCGCGCGCGCGGGGGCCTCGGCCACCGCCCCGCACCCGTCGCAGACCAGGTGCAGGTGCCCGCCGTGCTCGACGGGGTGGAAGGAGTCGGCGCGCCGGTCCAGGGGGGTGCGGGCCACCAGGCCCAGCTCCTCCAGCAGCGCCAGCGCGCGGTAGACGGTGGAGGTGTCCACGGCCGGGGTGCCGCCCTCGGCGCGCAGCGCGGCCAGGACGTCGTCGGGGGTGGCGTGGCCCAGGCGGCGCACCACGGCCAGGACGCGCTCGCGCTGGGGGGTCAGGCGCAGGCCCCGCGCGCGCAGGGCCCGGCCCAGGGGGGCGGACGGGCCGGGCGTCAGGCCACCCGCTTGAGCCGGGCCGAGGCGTAGCTGCGCACCGGGTGCCCGCCCAGGGCGACGTCCAGCGCCCACAGCAGGTCCCCCTCCACCAGCCCGTACACGCGGGTGGCGGCGGTGTACTCGTGGGCGGTGGTGGTGCGTGCCACGACGTCGGTGGTCAGGTCGATGCGCGGGCCGGTGGCCCGCCCGACGAGGACCTCCACGACGCCGGTGGGGTGGGCCAGCAGGACCTCCAGCTCCACCGGGCGCGGGCCCTCGGCGGGCGCGGGGGCCTGCAGGTCCACCGGCTGCGGGCGCCAGTAGCCGGTCTCGACGTCGAGGGGCTCGGTGGTGGCGCCGGACTCGTCCAGGGCCCAGGTGGTGGAGGTGTAGCTGAGGAAGTCGCGGCCGTCGTGGGAGAACTCCACGACCTGCCCGAAGCGGGTGTCCGCACCGCGGGCGGGGTGGCCCAGGACGCCGGCGCCCTCCCAGCGGCCCAGCAGCCAGGACAGCGGGACCAGGGGCAGCGGCGTGTCGGTGCGCAGGGGCACGGGTGCTCCGGCCACGGCTCAGCGCTGTCCCTTGTACAGGCGGTACACCACGAAGCCGGCGAACCACGCGATCACGATGCTGACGGCGATCAGCAGGACCAGGAAGAAGACCTCGAGCGCGTGCACCCTGCGAGGGTACCCGCGCACCCGGCGCCGGGGGCGCCGGCGTGGGCGGACCCACACCCCGCACCCCACACCCCGCGCACCGGGCGCGCACCGGGCGCGCACGGCGGGTTCGGCGGGTTCGGCGCGCCCGGGGCGCACCCGCCGCGCGGCCCGGCGCCCGCAGCGGCGTCAGAGCAGCAGCAGGCGCCCGACGAGGTAGGCCCCGCCGCCGGCCAGGGCCACCGGCACGGCCGCCACGGTGAAGGCGGCGGGCAGCGCGCCGGCGGTGGGCAGGCGCGCGGCGTGCGCGCGCCAGGCGGCGGCCGCCAGCCCGGCGCCGGCCCCGGCGACGAGCCCGGCCACCCCCCAGCGGGTGGGCGAGACGATGCCGCCGGCGCCGGCGGCCACCGCCGCGGAGGCGGCCAGCCAGCCCGTCAGCGCGCCGGCGGCCACGGCGGCCGGCCCGGCGGCGCGCAGGGGCCAGCGGGTGGCGCACACGGCGGTGGCGGCGGCCACGGCGGCCAGCACCACCGGGACCAGCGGGGCGCCGGCGTAGGTGGCGGGCACGCCCACCCAGCACGCGGCCAGCACCGTCAGCGCCTGGCCCGTCACGGCGCCGGTGAGCGACTCCACCAGGCGCGGGCGCCCGTCGCGGCGGGCGAGCTGGTGCGCGAAGGCCCCCAGCAGCGCCACGGCGGCCACCGGCGGGAGCACGCCCAGCAGGCCCGGGGCCGGCCCGCCGCGCCCGCCGGCGACCACCGCCGCGGCGGCCGCGGCCGCGGCGGCGCCGGTGAGGGCGACGACCGCGGTCGTGCCGCGCGGGGAGGGCAGGTTCAGCAGCGCCGGCCAGCCGGAGGCCAGCAGCACCGACACGAGCACGACGGCCAGCGCGAGCACGAGGGGGCCGGCCAGGGCCGCCAGGGCCACGAGGGCGGCGAGGGCCAGGGTCGTCGTGGCCGTCGCGGGGGGAGTCACCGCGCGATCCTCCCGCACGCCGCCCCCCGGCCCGCGCACCTCCCCGCGCCTGCAGCGCGCCCGCCCCGCCCGCGGCGCGGCGGAGCGGGCCGGCGGGTGCGCGGCGCGGGCCGGGGGCCGGTGGCGGGCCGGTAAACTGCGGGCAGCGGGGCACCTCGAGCGCCCCGCCCTGGCGGACGGAGGGCGGGAGACCGGGTGGCCCAGATCCTCGTGCTGACCAACGCGCTCACCCCCTCGACCGACGTGCTGCCGGCCCTGGGCCTGCTGCCGCACACCGTGCGGGTGCTGCCGGCGGAGGCCTCCGTGCTCGTCGACGAGCCGTCCTCGGACGCGGTGCTCGTCGACGGCCGCCGCGAGCTCGCCGCGGCGCGCTCGCTGTGCCGGCTGCTGCGCACCACCGGGCTGTCCCAGCCGCTGCTGCTGGTGCTCACCGAGGGCGGCATGGCCGCCGTGGCCGCCGACTGGGGCGCCGACGACGTCCTGCTGGACACCTGCGGGCCGGCCGAGCTGGACGCGCGGCTGCGCCTGGCGGCCGGGCGCAACCGCCGCGCCGCGGAGGAGGCCGCCGAGGGCGGGGCCGGGGAGATCCGCGCCGGCGACGTCGTCATCGACGAGGCGGCCTACTCCGCGCGCGTGCGCGGGCGCCAGCTGGACCTGACGTACAAGGAGTTCGAGCTGCTCAAGCACCTGGCCCAGCACCCGGGCCGGGTCTTCACCCGCGCGCAGCTGCTGCAGGAGGTGTGGGGCTACGACTACTTCGGCGGCACCCGCACCGTGGACGTCCACGTGCGGCGCCTGCGGGCCAAGCTGGGCCCCGAGCACGAGGGCGCCATCGGCACGGTGCGCAACGTGGGCTACCGCTTCGTCTCCTCCGGGCGCGAGGGCGCGCTGGAGGAGGACCTGGCCGGCGAGCTCGACGGGGACCTCGACGACGAGCCGGGGGCGCGGCCGGCGGGCGGCAGCGGTCCCGGCGGCGCGAACGGCACCGGGCCGGGCGGTCCCGCCGGCGGGCCGCGGCCCCTGCGCCCCGCCCCGCGCCGCCCGTGAGCGCGCCCGCGAGCACCGCCGCGGGCCCGCTGGCGCCGGGCGAGCGCGCCCGGGTGGAGGAGCTGGCCGCGGCCGCCTCGGCCGCCGACGGGGCCGACGCGCTCAGCGAGGACGCCCTGCTGCGGCTGCGCACCGGCGCCGACGCCGTGCGCCACGTGCTGCTGCACAAGGCGGGCACCGGGGCGCTGGTGGGCTACGCCCAGCTGGCCGACGCGGGCGCGGAGCTGTCCGGGGAGCTGCTCGTGCACCCGGGCGCGCGCGGGCGCGGGCGCGGGCGGGAGCTGCTGCGCGCCGTGGAGGAGCTGGCCGGCGGGCGGCCGGTGCTGCTGTGGGCGCACGGCGACGTACCGGCCGCCGCGGCGCTGGCCGCCGGCGCCGGGTGGCGCCGCGCGCGCGAGCTGCTGCGGCTGCACCGGCCGGTGGCCGGGCTGGCGCAGCTGGCCGAGCCGGCGCTGCCGCAGGGCGTGGTGGTGCGCCCGTTCGTGCCCGGCGCCGACGAGGACGCCTGGGTGGCGGTCAACGCCGCCTCGTTCGCCGACCACCCCGAGCAGGGCCGCTGGACGGCGGCGGACCTGCTCCTGCGCGAGGCCGAGCCGTGGTTCGACCCCTCGCTGCTGCTGCTGGCGCACGAGCGCGGCTCCACCGCCCTGCTGGGCTCGTGCTGGATGAAGGTGCAGCCGCACGCCTCCGAGCTGTACGTGCTGGGCGTGCACCCGGACGCCGCCGGGCGCGGGCTGGGCCGGGCGCTGCTGGTGCGCGGGCTGCGGGCGGTGGCGCGCCCCGGCGCGCCGGAGGAGGTCGAGCTGTACGTGGACGGCGCCAACGCCCCCGCCCTGCGCCTGTACGCCTCGCTGGGCTTCACCCGCGCCGCGGTCGACGTGCAGTACGCGAGCGCTCCCGCGCGCTGACCCCGGCGGCCACCCGCCGTCCGGCTCGCGGCCACCCGCCGTCCGGGTCGCCGTCACCACCGGCGCGGCCCGGGGGGGGGGGGGGGGGGGGGGGGGGGGGGGGGGGGGGGGGGGGGGGGGGGGGGGGGGGGGGGGGGGGGGGGTGGGGTGGGTCTTTT
>NZ_JBJLRD010000046.1:0-38557 GCF_050871305.1 Kineococcus gypseus
GTGTGGGGGGGCCCCACGCAACCCGCATCGGGGGGCTATGGGGCGCCCGGGGGGGCGCCGGCGCGCCGGGGGCCCGGGGGGCCCCGTCCGCGTCCGCGGCGAGGTCGTCGTCCAGCGCGGCGACGGCCTCGTCGCGCGTGGCGCCCAGGCGGCGCACCACCGCGGCGTACGCGGCGGCCGCCTCGGCCAGCACGCGCTCACGGGTGGGTTCCACCCGTCCCGCGGGGGCCTCGGCCACCGCGGTGCCCCGCCCGACGCGGGTGACGACGACGCCCTCCTGCTCGAGCTCCCGGTAGGCGCGCGCGACGGTTCCCGGTGCCAGTCCGAGGTCGCCGGCGAGCTGGCGGATGCTGGGCAGGCGCGTGCCCGGCGGCAGTGCGCCGGAGGCGGCGTGGGCGCTGATCTGGCTGCGGATCTGCTCGTAGGGCGCCACGGCGCCGTCCGGGCTCACGCGCAGGATCACGGCGCCACCGGCTGCGGCTGCTGCGACGGGACGGCGCCGTGCGCCGGTGCGCTGCGGGCGGTGAGCAGGCCGAGCAGGAACACCGCCACCAGGACGACCGCGCCGCCCAGCGCGGCCCCGTCCGCCGGCACCGAGGGCACCAGCGTGCACAGCGACGCCAGGGCGGTGCCGGCCAGGGCGGTGACGCACCCGGCGAGCACGTGCAGGCTGCGCCGGCGCAGCGCCTCGTCCACGCCCAGGGACTCGGGTCCGGCCACGGGTTGCGGGCGCAGCACGATCCGCCGGGCCACCGCGGCGGCGGCCAGCAGCACCAGCAGCGCGCCCGCGGCCACCGCCACGACCGAGGCGCGGAACCTCGCCGGGGCCGCCTCCGTGGCCACCAGCACGTGCACGGCGACGGCGAGCGCGGCCAGGACCACCGCCGCGGGCAGCAGCCGCACCGGCAGGGGCAGGTAACCGGCCAGGCGGCGCGGCGCGAGGGAGGCGGTGCGCGGGCCCGCCGGCAGCGGCGCGCTCAGGCGCCACTCGGCCACCAGGGCGCCGGCGAACCACCCGCCCAGCACCGCGAGCACGTCCAGGCGCACCTGCCCCGAGCGCAGGCCCAGCCCGGCGCCGTAGCACAGGCCCAGCGCCAGGAACGTCGCGCGCCAGCGGCGGGTGACGGTCAGGTAGCGGGTCAGCGGCACGGCGGTGCGCTCCGTCAGCGGCAGGTGCTCGCGCCGGGCGAACCGCCGCAGCCGGGACGCCCGCGCCGGTGCGGCGTGCAGCGCGGCGGCGAGGCCCGCGGCGAGCACGACGGCCAGGAGCGCGAGAACAGCGGTCTCGGTGTTCACCCCCCGAATGTATCAACCACTTGGTACGGTCCGGGGGTGGACTCCGAAGAGCCGGACGTGGACCCCGCCGGGGACCGGCGGGCGTCGCTGGCGTGGCTGCTGGCGCTGCCCCTGGCGCTGGTCCTGGGCTGGGCGGGGCTGGGTGACCCCGTGCTCGAGCGCACCGAGCCGGTGCACCCCCTGGCGCTGACGGTGGGTGGAGCCGGGGTGGGCGATCCGGCGCTGCAGCGCCCCGAGCCGGTGCGGCCCACGCCCATCGCACCCGCCGTCGACGGGCTGCCCGAGCGGATGCTCGCCGGCCACCGCTACGGCACGTCCTTCACCGTGCGGTTCCCCGCCGACTGGCCGGCGGGCAACCACGCCGTCGTCACCGCCACGTGGGGTCCCGGGGGGTCGATGGACTCCGCCTTCTGCTCCGAGACCGTCGACGGCTCCGCGCAGCGCACGTTCACCCTCGCGGGGTGCGAGCTCTCCTTCGGCCGTGAGGAGTCCGGGGTCGTCCAGCTGCTGGTCCTGCCCTCCAGTGAACCCGACCGGGAGGACACCCCGCAGTGGGTGACGCGCTCCTGGCCGCACCGCGTGGTCACCGCCACGGCACCGGACCCCCACGTCGAGGACGCCCGGCGGTTGTGCGGGGAGCGGGCCGAGGGCGCGCCGCTGGAACCGCTGTTCGGCCCGCGGGTGGCGCAGGTGGGCTGGACGTACGGCCAGGCCCTGGTGCTGCGCTGCGGCGGCGTGCTGCCGAGCGTGTGCGTCGAGCCGGTCGAGGACGAGGACGAGGCGTCCTCGTGCGAACGGCTCCCCGGTGGCCCGGAGGAGCTGCGCGCGTACCCGTACGGGCCCGGAGTGGTGGGCATCGCCCCGCTGGGCACCGCCCGGCTGGAGGCGCTCTGGCGCGACGGCGCGGCACCGCCGGTGGAGGTGCGCGCCGAGCTGGCCGCGGACGGCGGGCGCCTGTTCAGCCTGCTCACGCCGCTCCCGCTGCACCCGCTCCCGCCCGGGACCGGACCGCTGCCCCGCGTGGAGCTGCGCGCCCTGGACGCCGGGGGCCGCGAGCTCGCGTCCCGGACGGTGGGGGTCTGCGACCCGGTGACGGGCGAGCAGGTCGACCCCTCGGGCGCCTGCCGCCCCTGAGGCCGCGCACCCGGTGGGGTGCACGTGGCAGGTCCCGCCCCGGTCGCCCGGGGCGAGACCTGCCGCGCCGGGCGCTCAGGCCTCCTGCAGGCCCGGGTCGCCGGCCTCGACGACGAACGAGGCGCGCGTCTGCACCGCCGCGCCCGGCTGGGAGACGCGCGGCAGCGTGCGGAAGTCCACGCGCAGCTGCTGCGCGTCCAGGCGGGCCACGGCGTAGCCGCGCCGGTCGTCGGCCAGCTTCAGGTCGGGGTTGTCGGTCAGCTGGTCCGCGCCGTACCCGTCGGTGCCGTCGCCGCCGGAGGTGATCGACGTGCACACCAGCTCCACCCCGATCGGTTCGGCGTTCGCGTCGGTGGGGTTGCGGGTGAGGTCGGCGGCGTAGCTCTTGTGCACGTCGCCGGTGAGCACCACGGGGTTCTCCACGCCGCGCTCGGCGAAGCCGTCGAGCAGGCGCTGGCGGTCGGCGGTGTAGCCGTCCCAGGAGTCGGGGTTGAAACCGCGGTCCACGCCGGGCACGTAGTCGTGCTCGTGCACCATCACCTGCTGCGCCAGCACGTCCCACACCGCCGCCGAGGAACCCAGCCCGTCGAGCAGCCAGTCGCGCTGCTCCACGCCCAGGATGCTGCGCTGCGGGTCGTCGCGCTCGGGCCCGGCGGTGGGGAACGTGTCGCCGTTCGGCTGGTCGCTGCGGTGCTGGCGGGTGTCGAGCACGTGGAACGTCGCCAGCTGCCCCCAGCCCAGGCGCCGGTACAGGCGCATGTCCGCCCCGCGCGGGGCCGCCGAGCGGCGCAGCGGCATGTTCTCGTAGTACGCCTGGTAGGCCGCGGCCCGGCGCTGCTTGAACTGCTCGAGCGTCGGGTAGGGCTCCTGCTCCTCGGCGACCATGTCGGCGTAGTTGTTCTCGAACTCGTGGTCGTCCCAGGTGACGATCCACGGCGCCACGGCGTGCGCGGCCTGCAGGTCCGGGTCGGCCTTGTACTGCGCGTGGCGCTGGCGGTAGCCGGCCAGCGTGGTGGTCTCCGGGCCGAAGTGGTCGCGCACGTTGCCGGTGGCGGCGACGTAGTCGTTCGCCTGGTACTCGTAGATGTAGTCGCCCAGGAAGACCACCACGTCGGGCTGCTCCTCGGCCAGGCGGCGGTAGGCGGTGAACCAGCCGTGCTCGTACTGCGCGCACGAGGCGAACGCCATCGTCAGCGGGGTGCCCAGCGTGCGCGGGTCGGGCGCGGTGCGCGTCAGGCCGGTGGGGGAGGTGTGGGTGGTGCGGCCCTCGACGCGGAAGCGGTACCAGTACTCCCGCCCCGGGCGCAGGCCGTACAGCTCCACGTGCACGCTGTGGCCCAGGGCCGCGGGGGCGACCTCGGTGCCGCGGCGCACGACGCGGCGGAACTGCGGGTCGCGCGAGACCTCCCACTGCACGGGCACGTCGCGGTCGGGCATGCCGCCGCGGCCGTCCTCGGCGTAGGGCTCCGGTGCCAGGCGGGTCCAGAGCACGAAACCGTCCGGGGCGGGTTCACCGGAGGCCACGCCGAGGGTGAACGGGTCGGCGAGGCCGCGCTCGCCGGGCCAGCCGGCGGCGGTGAGCAGGCCGGCGCCGAGGACGGCACCGCCGCCCAGGACGGAACGGCGCGCCAGGGAGGGGGCGGCGCAGAGCGGGGAGGGGGGGCGGACGTCGGTCACGGGGAGCTCCTGTGGTCGGCCTGTGGTCCGACCTCGAGGGAACTGCCCGCGGGCGACGGCGGGGGGTCCCGCGAGCGGCACGACGGTGAACTCGGTGTCAACGCTCGTGCGCGCCTGGTGAAACCCCCCGGTCGGTTCCCGGGGGGGGTGCGCCCGCGCGCACCCGCCCCGCGGGTCTCACCCCAGCCGGACCGCCACCTGCTGCGCGCCCGCCGCCTCCAGCGCGAACCCGGCGCTCCCGCCCGGGCCGGCGACCTCGTAGTCGCCGAGGAAACCGCTGACGTCCACGCGGCCGTCGGCGTCCGTGGTGAGCGTGGTCGGCGCCAGCCACCACTCGCCCTTGACGAGCCCGTGCAGGGCGTCGTACGAGGGCTTGCGGGTGCCGTCGGCGCGCACCAGCCCCACGGGAGCACCCAGCCACGCCCCGGCGTCGGACAGGCCCCAGTAGTTCACCGCCTGCACCGACGGGTGCGACAGCAGCGTGCGGTAGTGCCGGGCGACCTCGTCGGCCTGGCGCTGCTCGCCCTCCTCGGTGGACGGCCAGCTGGGGACCTGGTGGTCGTTGAGGTCGCCCACGTGCGCGGGCATGAGCTCGCCGGAGACGAGCGTGTTCTCCGTGAAGTGCAGCGGCAGCCCGAAGCGGGAGAAGCGCTCGAGCACCTCCAGGGTGCGCTCCTCGCCCCAGTAGCCCTTGTGCATGTGGCTCTGCAGGCCCAGCGCGTCGATGCCGATGCCCGCCTCCAGGCACTCCTCCACCAGGCGCTCGTAGGCGGGGGAGAGGTTGAAGTCGTTGAGCATGAGGGTCGCCGACGGGTTCGCCTCACGCGCCTGCGCGAACACCTCGCGCAGCAGGCCCAGGCGGCCCATCGAGCGGGCCAGGCGGGTGATGCCGTTGTCGTACTTGTCGTAGTCCGGCATGATCACGGCCTCGTTGACGACGTCCCACACGTCGATCACCCCGGCGAAGCCGGTGACCTCCCGGCGGATGCGCTCCAGCTGCGCCCGCAGCACCTCCGCCTCGGGCAGCTCCAGCAGCCAGTCGGCCGTGGCGGTGTGCCAGGTCAGCGGGTGGCCCTTGACGAGCGCGCCGCGCTCGGTGAACCAGCGCGCCGTGCGCATCAGCCGCTCCGTGGCGGGCCGCCCGCGCACCGGCTCGAACTCCCCCCAGTAGAACGGCAGGGTGGCGAAGTTGAACAGCTCGAACCACGCCTCGGCCAGGTCCTCCACCTGGTCGGCCGGTGCCGAGCGGCCGAAGAACGACGACGACCCCTCCGCGCCCGCACCGCTCGCGTGCTCGATGAAGTCGAAGCCGATGCAGCCGAAGAGGAAGCGGTGCCGCAGCTGGCGCACGGTCACCCGCGCGGCGGCCAGCGGGCGCCCGTCGGGTCCCTGCACGGTCAGGGCGGCGTCGGCGACGCGGTGGCGCAGCGCGGGGTCCGCGACGGGTCGGGTGGGCAGGGTCGCCGGGGTGGTGTTCACGTCGGGGCCTCTCGGGAGAAGGGGTGGGGCTGCGGCGCGGGGCCGCCGGGTCGGGTCAGGGCGGGGTGGGTCGCGCGGCGGGGCGTGCGGGCACGTCGTCGGGGTGCGTGGGGACCACCTCCTCCACGCGCACGGCGGTGGTCAGCTCCGGCAGCGCGGCCAGCAGCGCCGCCATCGCCGGCGCGCCGTTGTGCACCGCGTGCGCGGCGGCGTCGTCGTACACCGCGTGCACCAGGCGCGTCGGCGGCTCGCCGGCACCGCGCGGCACGGTGTGCACCAGGTACAGCCGCGTGCCCGCCTCGGCGCGCACCGCCGGCAGGGCCGCGTCCAGCAGCGCGTCGAAGCGGCGCGCGGCGTCCTCGTCGCGCAGGTCGAAGCGCACGTTCAGCGCGAGCACGTCGCCCCCCGACCGCGCCCGGCGCGCTTGACGCGGCGTGCCGCACGGTGTCCAGTGGCCCCGTGACCGACGGAGCGCGCACGGGCCTGCACCACGTGGAGGTCGGCGCGGCCGACCTGGACCGCAGCGAGGAGTTCTACCGCAGCACCCTGGGCCTGGGTGCGGTGCCGGGGGCGCCGGCCACCGCCTCCGAGCGCTGGCTGGACGCCGGCACCGCTCTGGTGCGCCTGGTGCACGTGCCCGCCGGCGACCTCGGCGGCTGGCAGGTCGTCAACCACCAGCGCGGCTTCCGCCACGCCGGTTTCACCGTCGGCGACGTCGACGCCTGGGCGCCGCGGCTGAGCGCGGCCGGCGTGGGGTTCACCATCGCGCCGATGACGGCGCTCGGCGACGTGCGCATCGTGTTCTTCCAGGACCCTGACGGCGCCCTGGTGGAGCTGGTCTCGCGGCCGCTGCGGTACACCTCCGTCTGGGACGAGGAGGAGGTCGCCGCCCAGCGCCGGCGCGGGCACCGCGAGCCCGGCGACGACGCGCTGCGGCTGGACCACGCGGCCACCACCGTCGCCGACCTCGGCTCCGCGCTGGCCCTGTACGGCGACGACCTCGGCCTGGGGCGCCTGGGGCAGGTGCCGCACCCCGGCGACGAGCGCGGCTACGTGCGCAGCTACCTCGCCGCCGGCGAGGGGGTGCTGGAGGTGTTCTCCTACGACGTGCCCCCGCTGCCGCCGGCCGCGCTGGACGTGCCGCGCCGCGGGCTGCGGGCGGTGGCGCTGACCACCGCCGACCCGGACGCCGCGGCGGCGGCCGTCCTGGCCCGCGGCGGGCGCGAGCTGCCCGGGGACCTGCCCGGCGGGCCGGCCGGCGGCCCCGGCCGACTCCTCGCCGACGCCGACGGCACGGTGCTGCGGCTGCTGCCGCCGGGCTGGTCGCCGGCGCCCTGAGGCCCCGGCGCGGGGGTCGGTGCTCACGTTCGTCGCTCCGCTCGTCGGGGTCAGTGCGAGTCGCGCGGCACGGCGCTGCCGCGCGCGCCGCGCAGGAAGTCGAGGTCGGCGCCCTCGTCGGCCTGCAGGACGTGCTCGGCGTACAGCCACGGCCAGCCGCCGTCGGGCACGCCGCTGCGCCGCTGCCAGGACGGCTCGCGCGCGGCCAGCTCCTCCTCGGACAGGTGCACGTCGAGCCGGCGCGCGGGCACGTCGAGGGTGATGACGTCGCCGGTGCGCACCAGGCCGATCGGCCCGCCGACGGCGGCCTCGGGCGCCACGTGCAGCACGACGGCGCCGAAACCGGTGCCGCTCATGCGCCCGTCGCTGATGCGCACCATGTCGGTCACGCCCGCGCGCAGCAGTTTCGCCGGCAGCGGCACGTTGGCGACCTCGGGCATGCCCGGGTAGCCGCGCGGGCCGGCGCCGCGCACGACGATGACGTCGTCGGCGCTGATGTCGAGGTCCTCGTCGTCGCACACGGCGTGGTACTCCTCGGGGGAGTCGAACACCACCGCGCGCCCGGTGTGCTTCAGCAGGTGCGGCGAGGCCGCGGACTGCTTCAGCACCGCCCCGCGCGGGCACAGGTTCCCGCGCAGCACCGCGGTGCCGGAACCGGCCGGCTGCAGCGGCTCGCCGAACTCCCGGATGACGCGCCGGTCCCAGCACGGCGCGTCCGCGACGAGCTCGCCGACGGTGCGGCCCGTCACGGTGGTCGCCGCGGTGTTCAGCAGGTCGTTCTCGGCCAGCTCGCGCAGCACCGCCGGCAGCCCGCCGGCGTAGCAGAAGTCCTCCATGAGGAACCGCCCCGAGGGCATGAGGTCCACGACCGTGGGCACGTCGCGCACGAGCTCGTCGAAGTCCTCCACGGCCAGCTCCACGCCCAGGCGCCCGGCCAGGGCGAGCAGGTGCACGATGGCGTTGGTGGACCCGCCGATCGCCGCGGTGGTGCGGATGGCGTTCTCGAACGCGGCGCGGGTCATCACCGCGCTGGGGCGCAGGTCCTCCTCGACCATCGCCACGATGCGCTGCCCGGCGGCCTGCGCGGTCTCGCCGCGCCGCGCGTCCACGGCCGGCCAGCCGGAGGAGCCCGGCAGCTGCATGCCCAGCGCCTCGGCCACGCAGGCCATCGTCGAGGCGGTGCCCATCGTCATGCAGTGCCCGGCCGAGCGCGCCATGCAGCCCTCGGCGACCGCGCCCTCGGCCGCGCTCATGCGCCCGGCCTTCATCTCCGCCTCGTAGCGCCACACGTGCGTGCCCGAGCCGACGTCCTCGCCGCGGAACTTGCCGTTGAGCATGGGCCCGCCGGTGACCATGATGGCCGGCAGGTCGACGCTGGCGGCGGCCATGAGCAGCGCCGGGGTGGTCTTGTCGCAGCCGGAGAGCAGCACCACCCCGTCCAGCGGGTTCCCGCGGATGAGCTCCTCGGCCTGCATCGCCATGAGGTTGCGGTACAGCATCGCGGTGGGCCGGATGATCGTCTCGCCGGTGGACATCACCGGGAAGACGAGCGGGAACCCCCCGGCCATCCACACGCCGCGCTTGACGGCCTCGGCCACCCGGTCCAGGTGCGCGTTGCACGGCGAGAGCTCCGACCAGGTGGTGGCGATGCCGATGACCGGGCGCCCGTCGAACACCTCCGCGCCGTAGCCCTGGTTGCGCAGCCACGAGCGGTGCAGCATCCCCGCGCGCCCGGAGGCGCCGAACCACGCCCGGCTGCGCCGCTCGCCCGGCCCGGGGGCGTGCCCCGCCGGCTGCACGTCCTGCTCCTCGGTGCTCACATCCACCCTCCGTCCACGACCCAGTCCTGCCCGGTGCAGGCCCGGCTGTCCTCCGCGGCCAGCCACAGCAGCAGCCGCGCCACGTCCTGCGGCTGGACCCGCAGCGGCAGCGACTGCTCGCGGTCCAGCACCGCCTCGGCCTCGGCGTCCACCCAGTCGCGCAGCTGCCGCGCCGTCATCACCCACCCGGGGATGACGCAGTTCACCCGGATCGAGTCCGCGCCCAGCTCCAGCGCCAGCGCCCGCGTCAGCCCCTCCACCGCCGACTTCGCGGTGCGGTAGACGACCAGGTCGCGCAGCTTCACGTGGGTGCTGATCGAGCCGAGGTTGACGATCGAGCCGCCGCCGGCGGCGCGCATCATCGGCGCCACCGCCGTCGCGGCGACGAAGTGGTGGTCCAGGTTCACGCGCATCCCGGCGTCCCAGGCGGCCACGTCCACCTCGGCCGTGGGCCGGCGGGTGTCGACGGCGGCGTTGTTGACGAGCACCGTCACCGGGCCCAGCTCCCCGGCGACCTCGCCGATCACGCGCCGGTACCCCTCCAGGTCGGTGACGTCGGCGCGCCGGAACAGCGGCCGCGGCGCACCCGTGGCGGCCACGGCCTCCACGAGCTCGCGCGCCGGCTCCTCCTGCACGTCCACGAACGCCACCCGCGCGCCCTGCGCGGCGAACTGCGCGACGAACTCCGCGCCCAGCCCGGTGGCGCCGCCGCTGACGAGCACCACCGCGTCGCGCAGGCTCGGGTAGGTGGCGAAGCGTCCTGCGCCGACGCCCGCGCCGCCGTTCACGCCGCCGCCCCCGGCAGCACGACCGCCCGGCCCACGGCGCCGGCGCGCAGCTCGTCGTAGGCGCCGGACACGCCCGACAGCGGGTGCCGGGACCCCAGCAGGCGCTCCAGGGGGAGGCGGCCGCTGCGGTGCAGGGCGAGCAGCCGGGGCAGGTCCACGGCCGGGTTCGCCGAGCCGTACAGGCTGCCCACGAGGCGCTTCTGCTGCTGCACCAGCTCGTTGACGGGCACGGGCACCGCCGCGTCCACCGAGGACAACCCCACGGCCACCACCGTGCCGCCCGGGCGCAGCGCGGAGAACGCCTGGCGCAGCGTGGCGGGGGAGCCGACCGCCTCCACGGCCGCGTCCGCGCCGCCGCCGGTGCTCTCGCGCACCGCCTGCACCACCTCCTCGGCGGACAGGCCGGTGGCGTCCACGGTGGCGCTCGCGCCCAGCGAGCGCGCCAGCTCCAGCTTGGCCGGGGCCACGTCGACCACCACGACCGTGCCGGCGCCGACGAGCACGGCGCCCATGACGGCGGACAGCCCCACCCCGCCGGCACCGACGACGAGCACCGAGCGCCCCGCCAGCGGGGCGCCGGCGGCGGCGACGTTGACCACCGCGCCCACGCCCGTGACGACCGCGCAGCCGGCGACGGCGGCGACCTCGGCGGGCACGTCGTCCGGCAGCGCCACGAGGGCGCCGCGCGAGACGACGGCCCGCTCGGCGAAGCAGGAGACGCCCAGGAAGTGGTGCAGCCGCTCCTCGCCGCGGCGCAGGCGGCTGGTGCCGTCGAGCAGCCCGCCGCTGCCGGCCTGCACCCTGCCGTACACGCACATCACCGGCCGGCCCGTCACGCACGGCTCGCAGCGCCCGCAGCGCGGGCGCCACGTGAACCCCACGCGCTGCCCGGGGGCGAGGTCGTCCACGCCGGCGCCGACGGCCTCGACCGTGCCGGCGCCCTCGTGGCCGAGCACGACCGGCAGCGGGCACGGGATGTCGCCGCCCATGTAGTGCAGCTCGGTGTGGCACACCCCGGCGGCGTCCACGCGCACGAGCACCTCGCCGGCGCGGGGGTCGTCCAGCTCGACGTCCTCCACGCGCACCGGGGTGCCCGGCGCGCGCAGCACCGCCGCCCTCACGCGCCGCCGCCGGGATCGCCCTCGACGGCGTCGGCGTCGTCGGCGTCGTCGCCGGCGCGCCCGACGTACCAGTCCTCCGGGCCGTTCTCGTGCAGGGCCACGAAGACGTCGTCGGGGCGCACCCCGGCGGCCTCCAGCTCGCGCGCCAGTGCGGCGAACGTGGCCCGCTTGACCTCGGTGGAGTACCCGCGCACCAGCAGCACCTCGACGAACACCGGCGCGCGCCGGGTGCCGCCCATGAAGTGCGGGTCGAAGGAGAAGTGCTCCGCCGGCGCGGTGCGCGCCAGCTGGAAGCGGTCCTCGGCGGGCATCTCCAGGCCGGCGACCAGCCCGGCGTGCACGGCGTCGCCGATCGCGCGGCGCTGCTCGGCGCTCGTGCCCTCGGGCAGGTCGATGCGCACCAGCGGCATCAGGCCCACACCTCCTTCGCCACGCGCACGTCGGCGCGGGTGCGGGCGGACTCGGCCACGGCCAGCGAGATCGCGTGGTCCTGGCACGCCTGCGCCAGCGGGTACGGCTCGGGGCCCTCCCCGCGCGCCCACGCGCCGGTGTCCGCGAGGATCTGCGCCACCGCCACGTCGTCCTCGGACATGCGCGTGCCCGCCCAGGCGTTGCGGTAGACCACGCGCCCGTCGAAGGCGACGGTGTCCAGGTCGACGCCCTCGAGGTTCATGTCGATGCCGCGGCGGCGGTACGACAGGTGCGAGGTCACCGGGCTGGTGGGGTCCACCATGCGGGTCACCGCGTCGTCGACGATCTCGCCGATCGAGCCGCGCACGACGATGCGCCGCGCGCGCAGCGGGTTCCACCACTGGTTGTCGGTGAAGTCGTACAGGGCGCTGCGGCCGTCGCCGAAGTCCAGCGTGGCCAGGGTGGTGGTGCGCGGCTCGGGCACCGCCGAGGTGTCCCAGCCGCCGAAGCTCAGCGGGTCCACCAGCGGCGCGCGGAACTCGCGGGCGTCGACGACGACCTCGTCCATGTCCACCCCCAGCAGCCCGCGCACCAGCGAGACCGCGTGGTACATGTGCGTGGACGAGATCTGCACGGACGTCGGCTGCCCGATGACGCCCTCGCGCACCAGCGCCAGCCGCGAGGCGTGCCCGGGCATGAGCAGGTACTGCTCGGCGACCTGCACCCGGCCGGAGGCGCCCACGTCGCCCCACAGCGAGCGCAGCCCGTCCAGGTCCGGCGCCGGCGGGGTCTCCGCCAGCACCGGCACGCCCGCGGCGACCAGCTCGCGCACGGTGATCGGCATCTGGCCCCACGGCACCGAGGCGATGACGAAGTCGGGGCCGCCGGCGGCCAGCAGGTCGTCGATCGTGCGGTGGGTGGGCACGCCCCAGGCCGCGGTGACCTCCTGCCCGCGCTCGGCGGTGCGCGTGACCACGCCCGCCGCGCGCAGCCGGTCGGGGGCGGCCTGCGCCAGGCGCAGGAAGAACTCCGAGCGCCAGCCGCTGCCGATGACGCCGAAGGTGGTGGGGGTGGTGCTCATCGAAGCCAGTGCTCCTCTTCGGGGACGAGACCGGCGAGCTCGGTCCACAGCTCGTCGGGGATCGGGGTGGCGGCCAGCGCCAGGGTCTGGTCCAGCCGCTCGGGCCGCGCGGAGCCGACCACGGTGGAGGTGGTGCGCGGCTCGCGCAGGGAGTCCTGCAGCGCCGCCGCGGCCAGCGGGACGCCGTGGCGCGCGCACGCCGCCTCCACCGCCGCGGCCGCCTCCAGCAGGCGCGGGGGAGCGGGGGCGTAGCAGTAGCGCGGCACGGCGGCCGGGCCCTTGGCGAGGATGCCCCCGCCGAAGGGGGCGCCGTTGAGGAACGCCACGCCGGCGGCCGCGCAGTCGTCCATGAGCGGGCCGGCCGAGCGGTCCAGCAACGTCCAGCGGTTGTGGTTGAGCACCACCTCGAACACGCCGGTGCCCACGAAGCGGCGCAGCAGCTCCACGTCGCCGCCGGCGACGCCGAGGTGGCCGACCACGCCCTCGGCGACCAGCTCGCGCATGACGTCCACGGGACCGCCGGGGGCGGTGGCCGCCTCGAACCCGATGCGCTCGGGGTCGTGCAGGTGCAGCAGCGGCAGGTGCTCCAGGCCCAGGCGCTGCAGGCTCTCGCGCACCGACTCGCGCACCCGCGGCCCGTCGAACGGCCCGCCATCGGCCGGGTCGACCTTGGTGGCCAGCAGCACGCCCTCGGGCACGCCGCCGATCTCGCGCAGGACGGTGCCCAGCCGGCGCTCGGAGGAGCCGTAGCCGTTGGAGGTGTCCACGAACGTCAGCGGCCCGGCGAACGCGCGCCGCGCGGCGGCCAGCGCCTGCTCCTCGGGCACCGGCGCGTACACGCTCATGTCGCCCAGCTCCGCGGTGCCCACGCACAGCGCCGTCACCGAGAACCCGGTGCGTCCCAGCGGGCGGGGGGTCAGGACGTCGACGCCGCCCGCGGTGTCCGCGCTCACGCCTTGACCGCCCCGGCGGTCAGGCCGGCGACGAACCAGCGCTGGAAGACCACGTAGGCCACCACCATCGGCAGCGCCGACAGCGTCATGGCGGCCGTCAGCGCCGGCCAGTTCGTGGCGTACTGCCCGATGAGGGAGTTGGCCACGGGCTGGATGGGGCGGTTGGCCGGCTCGGAGATGAGCGCGCTGGCGAACAGCAGCTCGTTCCACACGTTGATCATCTGGAAGATCGCCACGGTGGCGATGCCGGGGGCGGCCAGCGGCAGCATCACCCGGCGGAAGATCTGCACCTCGCTGGCGCCGTCCAGGCGCGCGGCCTCGCTCAGCTCGTTCGGCAGGGCGTCGAAGAAGGTGCGCATGAGGAACAGCGAGAAGGAGACCCCGCCGGCGGTGTAGACGAGGATCAGGCCCAGGCGGCTGCCCAGCAGCCCGAACGACTGCAGCTCCAGGTAGATCGGGATGAGCGTGGCCACGCCCGGCAGGAACAGCGCGCTGGTGACCACGAAGAACAGCAGGTTGCGGGCGGTGAACCCGATCCGGGAGAACGCGTACCCGGCCAGGGTGGCCGCGGCGATGGTCAGCGCCAGCGTCGTGCCGGTGATCAGGACGCTGTTGAAGAAGTTGCGCCAGATCTGCAGCTCGTTCCACGCCACGTCGTAGCCGTCGGCGGTGAACTCGTTGGGGATGATCGGCCCGGTGAACGCGGTCGACTGCGGCCGGATCGAGGTGAACACCATGTACAGCAGCGGGCCCACCGCCACCACCGAGACCGCCACCATCACCGCGTGCCACAGGCCGAGCCTGAGCACCGAGCGGGCGCTGCGCGCGGGCCGCGGGGCCTTCAGCGGCGCGGGCCGCGAGATCGTCGTCGCGCTCACACCTCCCCCTTCCTGAACCGGTAGAGCAGCAGCGTCGCCACGCCGGCGACGAGGAACACGACCACGCTGATCGCCGAGCCGTACCCGTAGGAGGGCACCCCGCCGGTGGAGGAGCCGAAGGTGAGCAGGTAGGTGTAGGTGCTCAGCGACTCCGAGGCGTGCAGCGGCCCGCCGCTGGACATGACGAAGTTGAGGTCGAACAGCTTCAGGCCGTTGAGGACGTTGAGCATGACGACGACCTCGATGACGGGGCGCAGCATGGGGATCGTGATGCTCCACGCCTCGCGCAGCGAGCCGGCGCCGTCGATGCGCGCGCTCTCGGTGATGGAGGTGTCGATGTTGCCCAGCGCCGCGTAGAAGATGAGCATGAACAGCCCCGTGGACTGCCACAGCGAGACGGCCATGATGGTCGGCAGCACGGTGGCGGTGTCGCCGAGCCACTCGTGCTGCAGCGCGCCGAGGCCCACCGCCTCCAGCACGCGGTTGAAGGCGCCGAACACCGGGGTCAGGCCGATCCGCCACAGCAGGCCGGTGACCGTCAGCGACACCGCGGCGGGCAGGAACACCAGCGTGCGGTAGACGACGGCGCTGCGCCGCGGCCCGGCGTGCACGACCAGCGCCAGCAGCAGGGCCAGCGCGGTGTGCAGGACGGTGGTGACGACGGTGTAGACCAGCGTCACCCACGCCGCCTGCCGGAAGATCGGGTCGGTGAGCATGACGCCGTAGTTGTGCAGCCCCGCGAAGGACGACCCGCCGAACCCGTCCGAGCGCGTCAGGGACAGCCAGAACGTGCGCAGGACGGGGTAGGCGATGAAGACGCCGAAGAACAGCAGGGCGGGGGCGACGAACGCCAGCCCCGTGGGGGTGGACCAGCCGATCAGCGGGCGCTGCCGCCGGCGCCCCCGCCGCGCGGTCGGGGCGGTCCGCAGGGTGGGTGGGGGGGTGGTCGTGGTCACGGCGCGCCCCGGTCAGATCTTCCGGGACTGCACGACGGCGGCCTCGATGTCCGCGGCGGCCTGCTGCGGGGTGGCCGAGCCGTCCACGACGGAGACGACGCCGTTGGTCACCGCGTCCAGCGAGCCCTTGCCGAAGAGGATGTGCGGGGCGCCCTCGCCGTCCAGCAGCCAGGAGGTCATCGTCTTGATGTCCTCGCTGGTGACGCCGTCGGCGGCGGCGCGCGTGCTGGGCATGGAGAACGTGTCGTTCATCATCGTCAGGTAGCGCTCGGGGTCGTACAGATACTTCAGGAAGTCCGCGGCGGCCTCCTGGTTCTCCGAGCGCGAGCTGATCGCCCACGTGTAGCCGGCCTGGTTCGCGCACCAGTGCTTGCCGCCGGGCTCGGTGGTCGGCGTCTTGGCGATGCCGTACTGGGTGAGGAACTCCGGCGGCGCGGTGGTCTGCAGCGACGGCGGGAAGAACGAGCCGGTGAAGAGCATCGCGGCGCGGCCGTTGGTGAACGTGCCGTTGGCGGTGTCGCTGTCGGTGGCCAGGACGCCCTCGGCGAACACCCCGGCGTCGCGCAGCTGCTTGACGACGGTGAGCGCCTGCACCACGGGCTCGCTGTCCCAGCTGACGCCCTCCTCCGTGTGCGCGTCCAGGTCCAGCACCACCTGCGGGTCGTCGGTGATCTGGGTGATGATCGGCAGCATGAAGTCGGACAGCTGGTTCGACGGCGTGCCCTGGATGGACATGGGCACGAAGCCGGCGGCGTTGATGGCCGGGGCCATCGCGGCCAGCTCGTCCCACGTCTCCGGCGGCTGCAGGCCGAGCTGGCCCATGATCGTGGTGTTGTAGAAGAGCCCGAAGGTCTGCGCGGCCCAGCCGACGGCGTACTGCCCGTCCTCCCAGACGTTCTCGTCGTTGGTGGAGGGGAAGAAGCCGTCGAGGAACTCCGTGCCCAGCGCCTCGCGCAGGTCGACGATGCGCCCGGCCTCGCCCAGCGCCAGCGTCGAGACCAGCGGCATGAAGATGTCCGCCTCGTCCTGGGCGGCCAGCGCCGCCTGCAGCGAGGGGGCGTAGTTGGCGAAGCTCCAGTAGCGCGGCTGCACCGTGACGTTCGGGTTGAGCTGCTTGTACTCGGCGGCGGCCGCGGCGAAGGCGTCCTCGAACTCCGAGGCCCACGTCCACAGCCCCAGGGTGATCTCGCCGTCGCCGCCGCCGCTGCCGCCGTCCCCGCAGGAGGCCAGCGCCGGTGCGGCGCCGGCGGCCGCGCCCATGGCCAGCAGGCCGCGGCGGCTGATGCGCCGCCCGGGGGTCGGGAAGGTCTCGTGCACGGTGTCCTCCGTCGGTGTGAGGGGTGCGCCGGCGCGGCCGTGCGCCGGTGCGCGGCGCCGCGGGGCGCCCGGGTGGGGACGGGCCGGGAGGCCCGGGCGCGACCGGGGAGCCCCTGTGCTCCGCGGTCCCGCCCGTCGAGGTCGAGCCGTTTCGTTCGCAACGTTGCGCGAACTGCTGTGGTGGGCGAGACGCTAGGACGGGCGCCTCGGCGCCGTCAAGGGGTCGTGCCGAACCGTTTCAGCACGGACCCGCGACCCTCCCCGGGGCCGCCGGGGAACGCGGTGGCGCCGCAGGAGAGCTGGCGCGCCGGGTCCGGCGCGGCCCCGGCGCGCTCCTTGACCACCCCCACCGGCTGCCCCTAGCGTTCGTTGCGCAACCTTTCGGGCTCAGGTGGCCGCAGTGCAGCGGTCCCGGTGGCCGGGCTGAGATGATTGACCACCCGGCGAGGCTCGGGTCAGGCCGGAGGAGGTCCCGTGACGCAGCCCGTGGGCAGGCGCAAGCGCCCCACCCTCGCCGCCATCGCCTCCGCCGCGGGGGTCTCGACGGCGACCGTCTCGAAGGTGCTCAACGGCCGCGACGACGTCGGCCCGGAGACCCGCACCGCCATCCAGCGCCTGCTGGACGAGCACGAGTACCAGCAGAGCCCGCGCCACGCCCCGCGCCGGCCCGCGCGCCGGGAGGAGCCGGCGCACCGCACCATCGGGCTCATCTTCGACGACTTCATGAGCCCCTACGCCACCGAGCTGATCCGCGGGGTCACCGACGCGGGCACCGCCGCCGGGGCCGACGTGGTCGTCGGGCGCTTCTCCGACGACGCCTCCGGCTTCAGCGCGGGCGCCGCCTGGGCCCGCCGCCTGGTCGAGGCCGGGCGCGACGGCGTCCTCGTCGTCACCTCCGACCTGACCTCCCAGCACGTCGCCGGCTTCGAGGAGGTGCACCTGCCGCTGGTCGTCGTCGACCCGGTGCACACCCCGCAGGCCGACGTCGCCAGCGTCGGCGCCACGAACTGGACCGGCGCCTTCAGCGCCACCGAGCACCTCATCGCCCTGGGGCACCGGCGCATCGCCCACCTGGGCGGCCCGTCCGGGGCGGCCATCACGCTGGCGCGCCTGCACGGCTACCGCGCGGCGGTCGAGAGCGCCGGCCTGCCCGCCGACCCCCGCCTCGTCGTCGAAGCCGGCTTCGGCTTCGACGCCGGCTTCGAGCACGCCACCCGGCTGCTCACCGGGCCCGAGCCCCCCACGGCCGTCTTCGCCGTCACCGACGTGTGCGCCTTCGGCGTCGTGCAGGCCGCGCACGAGCTGGGCCTGCGCGTGCCCGACGACGTCTCCGTCGTCGGCTTCGACGACACGTACATGGCGCGCTGGGTCACCCCGGCGCTGACCACCGTGCGCACCCCGCTGCAGGACATGGGCCGCTTCGCGCTGGAGATGCTGCTGCGCCTGGTGGACGGCGAGGTCCTCGACCCGCACCACATCGAGCTGGCCACCCACCTGGTGGTGCGCTCCTCCACCGCGCCGCCGCCCGCCGCCGCCCGGGCCGGGGGCTGAGCCGGGGGCCGGGCGCGGGCCGGGAGCACGGCCCCTCGCGCCGCCGCCGCGCGCGGCGGACACTGGCCCGCGTGGCCGGGCCCGGGGGTTCGCGCCGGGCCCTGACCTCCACGGCCCGGCTGACCGTCGCCGCGGTCGCCTCCTACCTGCTCACGCTGGCGCTGACCAGCGGCCCGGTCGACCTCACCGGCGCGCTGACCGCGCTGCTCGTGCTGCAGGCGTCGGCGACCTCCAGCCTGCGCATGGGCGTCGTGCGCGTCGGGGCGGTGCTCACCGGCGTCCTCGTCGCGGTGGCCCTGTCGACCCTGGCGGGGCTGACCTGGTGGAGCCTGGCGCTGGCGGTGGGCGCCTCGCTGCTGCTGGCGCGCGTGCTGCGCCTGGGCGAGCAGGCGCTGGAGACGCCCATCAGCGCCATGCTCGTGCTCTCCGTGGGCGGGCAGGGCATCGCGGCCGAGACGCGGGTGGTCACCACGCTCATCGGCGCGGGCGTGGGCGTGGCCCTCAGCGTCCTGCTGCCCCCGCCGGTGCCCACCCGCACCGCCGTCGGCGAGGTGCGCGCGGTGGCGCAGGAGCAGGCCGAGTGCCTGCGGGACGCCGCCGGCTCCATGGCCGCGCGCCCCCTGACCCGGGCCGAGGTGGGCTCGTGGCTGGCGCGGGCGCGCGCCGTGGCCGACGTGGCCGAGCGCGCCTCGGCGGCCGTGGGGGAGGTGCGCGACCTGCGCCGGTTCAACCCCCGCGCGCTGGGCACCGCCGACGTCGCGCCCGGGCTGCGCTCGGGGCTGGAGGCGCTGGACAGCTCGCTGCTGGCGCTGCGCGGGCTGTTCGTCGCCGTGCGGCAGGAGGCGCCCGAGCGCGCGGAGCCGGACGACGACCACGGCCGCGAGGTGCGCGCCGCCCTGGCCGTCGTGCTCACCGAGGTCGCCGACTGCCTCGACGCCTTCGGGGCGCTGGTGGAGGCCGAGGCCGAGGGCGCCGAGGCGGAGGTGGAGCAGCGCCTGGCCCGCAGCCTGGAGGGGGCCGGGGAGGCGCGCGCGACCCTGACCGAGCTGCTGCTGGTGGACCCGCGCGAGCACACGTCCCTGTGGCTGCTGCGCGGGACGATCCTGCTGGCCGTCGAGCACGTGCTCACCCCGCTGGACCTGGAGACGCGCGCCCGCGAGCGCGCCGCCCGCGCGCGCGGGCGCGCACCGGTGCTGCGGGCGGCGGCCACCCCGCTGGTGCCCCTGGCGCGCCGGGTGCTGCCCGGCGGGTTCGCGCGCCGCCTCGCGCGCCGCCTCGCGCGCCGGTGGCGGGCCTGACGCCGGCGCGCCCGGCCCGCTAGCCGGCCCGCTCGCCGGCCCGCTCGCCGGCCCGCGCCGTGACGGGGCCCGGGGCGGGGCCCGTGCTGCCGCGCACCACCACGTGCGCCGGCAGGCGCACGTGCTGCTGGCCGCGCCGGCCCTCCAGCAGGTCCAGCAGCAGCCGCACCGCCTCGGCGCCCACCTCCTGCGGCCGGCGCACCACCGTGGTCAGCGCCGGGGTGCAACGCGCGGCGCCGGGGACGTCCTCGAAGCCGACGACCGACAGGTCCCCGGGCACGCGCAGGCCCAGCCCGCGGGCCGCCTCCACCACCCGCAGGGCCGCGGCGTCGTCCGCGGCGAAGACCGCGGTGGGCGGCTGCGGCAGCGCCAGCAGCGCCCGGGCGACCTCGCGCGCGCCCGGGGCGCGGTGCCCGCCGCGCACCAGGGCGGGGTCCAGGGGCACCCCGGCGGTGCGCAGCGCCTCGCGGTAGCCCAGCTCGCGCAGGTGGCTGTGCTCCAGGTCGGCGCGCCCGCGCACGTGGGCGATGCGCCGGTGGCCCAGGTCGAGCAGGTGCCGGGTGGCCGCGCACGCCCCGCCGACGTCGTCCGGGTCGACCGTCGCCGGCCACGACGGGCCCGAGCGCGGGTCGACCGCGACGACGGGCACCGCCGCGCCCGCCGCCGGTGCGGTGGGGGCCACGACGACCGCGCCGTCCACGAGCGTGCCCGCCAGGCGCGCCAGCGAGCGGTGCTCCCAGCCGGCGCGCTCGCCGCCGACCGCGCCGGCGTGGGCCAGCAGCTCGTACCCGCTGCCGCCCACGGCGCGCGAGGCGCCGCGCAGCACCTCCAGGGAGAACGGCTCGAACTCGGCGACGAGCACGGCGACCACCCCGGTGCGCCGCCGCGCCGGGCGGGGCGCCGGCGCGGGGTCGTAGCCCAGCTCGGCGGCCGCGGCCATGACGCGCCGGTGGGTGGCCGGGGCCACCCCGTCGCGCCGGTTGACCGCCTTGGACACCGTGGCGACCGACACGCCCGCCGCCCGGGCGACGTCGACGATCGTGACGCGCCCCTCGCGCCGCCCCGCCGCCGGGAGGCGCGCGGTGCGGTCCCGCGGGGGCGTGGCGCCGGTGCTCACACCCGGGAGGGTAGCGCCGGCTGCGCCGGACGGGGGGTAGGGTTGTATCGATCGAATAAAGGTTGCGGAACCGATTGACCCGGGACCGCTCGGCAGCCACAGTCCTCCCGACAGGTTGCTGTCCAGGTGTCGATGACGACAGAGGGAATCCACGATGACGAGGAACAGGCGGGCTGCGTCGGTGTTCGCCGCGCTCGGGGCGAGCATCTCGCTGCTGGTGGCCGGTTGCGGCGGCGGCGCGAGCGGCGAGTCCGGCGACGGCGACGTCACGCTGACCATGTGGCACAACTCCACCACCGGTGAGGGTGCCGCCTACTGGGAGAAGACGGCCGCCGACTTCGAGGCCGCCAACCCGGGCGTGCAGATCGAGATCCAGACCGTCCAGAACGAGGACATGGACGGCAAGCTGCAGACGGCGCTGAACTCCGGCGACGCCCCGGACATCTTCATGGCGCGCGGCGGCGGCAAGCTGGCCGACGTCGTCGAGGCCGGGCAGGTCATGGACCTCAGCGACTCCCTCGACCCGGCGGTGCGCTCGGCGCTGCCCGAGTCCGTGCTCGAGGCCTTCACGATCGACGGCAAGGTCTACGGCATGCCCACGGCCGTGCTGCCCGGCGGCATGTTCTACAGCAAGGACCTGCTCACCGCCGCGGGCGTCACCACGCCGCCGGCCACCCTGGCCGAGCTCGAGAGCGCGGTCGAGGCGGTCAAGGGCACCGGGGTGGCCCCCATCGCCCTCGGCGCCAAGGACGCCTGGCCCGCGGCGCACTGGTACTACTTCTTCGCGCTGCGCGAGTGCTCCCCGGAGACCATCGAACAGGCCGGCCAGGACCGCTCCTTCGACGACGAGTGCTGGACCGCGGCCGCCGAGGACCTCAAGGAGTTCGCCGACACCGAGCCGTTCAACGAGGGCTTCCTGACCACCCCGGCCCAGCAGGGCGCGGGCTCCTCCGCGGGCCTGGTGGCCAACCACCAGGCGGCCATGGAGCTCATGGGCGCCTGGAACCCCGGCGTCATCGCCGACCTCACCCCGGACAAGAAGCCGCTGGCCGACCTGAGCTGGTTCCCCTTCCCCGCGGTCGACGGCGGTCAGGGCGAGCCCGGCGCCATGATGGGCGGCGTCGACGGCTTCAGCTGCTGGGCCCAGGCGCCCAAGGAGGAGTGCACCGCCTTCCTGAACTTCTTCATGCAGAAGGAGTACCAGGAGGCCTACGCCACCGCCTACCACACGCTGCCCGCCAGCCAGGAGGCCCAGGGCGTCGTGACCGAGCCGGCGCTGCAGTCGATCCTGCAGGCCTACAACGAGGCCCCGTACGTCACGGTGTGGCTGGACACGCTGTTCGGGCAGAACGTCGGCAACGCGCTGAACTCCGGCGTCGTCGACATGCTCGCCGGCAAGGGCGACGCGGCCGGCGTCGTCAAGGCCGTGAACGACGCGGCCGCCAAGGGCTGACCCGACCATGACGCAACCCCTGAGCGAGAACCCGACGACCACGACGATCCCGCTCGGGGGTTCCCCGGCGCCCGGGGAGGGAGCCCGCACGGCACCCTCCCCGGCCGGCCGGGCCCGCCGGGGCGTCGACTGGCGCAAGCACCTGGAGATCGCGCTCCTGGCGGGACCCGCCGTCGTGATGTTCCTGGCCTTCGTCATCTTCCCCGTGGTGATGGCCGCGTACTACGGCTTCTTCCGGTGGAAGGGCTTCGGCCCGCCGACGGAGTTCGTCGGCCTGGACAACTACAAGATCATCCTGCAGGACAGCGCCTTCCACGAGGCGCTGACGCACAACGCGTTCATCGTGGTGGCCTCCCTGGTGCTGCAGGGACCCGCCGCCGTGGCCGTGGCGCTGCTGCTGAACCAGAAGATGCGCGGGCGCTCGCTGATCCGCGTGCTGATCTTCGTCCCCTACGTGGTGGCCGAGGTCATCGTCGGCACGGGCTGGAGCCTCATGCTCCAGACCACCGGCGCGGTCAACGACCTGCTCACCGAGGTGGGGCTGCCCGGCTGGACGGTCGACTGGCTCTCCGACCCGGACGTGGCCATCTGGTCGCTGGTGCTCATCATCACGTGGAAGTACATCGGCTTCGCCGTCATCCTCTTCCTCGCCGGCCTGCAGAGCATCCCCGAGGAGCTGTTCGAGGCGGCCGCCATCGACGGGGCGTCCTACTGGCAGATCCAGCGCGCCATCACGGTGCCGCTGCTCGGCCCGACGATCCGCATCTGGGCGTTCCTGTCGATCATCGGCTCGCTGCAGCTGTTCGACCTCGTGTACATCATCTGGGGGCAGTACGTCGCCTCCACGGCCGGCACCTCGACGATGGCGACCTACATGGTCGTCAGCGGGCGCAACGCCGGCAACTACGGCTACGGCAACGCCGTCGCCGTGGTGCTCTTCCTCATCTCGCTGGCCGTCGCGCTGATCTACCAGCGCTTCGTGCTGCCCCGCGACACCGAGGGCGCCCTGACCGGAAGGAGCAAGTGATGGCCGCCATCAGCACCGCCCCGCCGCCCACGACGGCGCCCGTCGCGCGCCGCCGCAGGTCGTCCGCCTCGGGTCGCGGGGGACCGCTGACCTACTTCGTGGCCGTCCTGCTGGTCAGCGTCTGCCTCGGGCCCGTCGTCTACATCATCCTGGGCGGGTTCCGCACCAACTCCCAGATCACCCTGGACCCCGCCGGCTTCCCCAGCCCGTGGGAGTTCGGCAACTACGCCGACGTCCTGGCCAGCGACGTGTTCTGGCGGCAGGTCCTGAACTCGACGATCTCGTCCCTGGCCACCACCGTCGGCGTGGTCGCGCTGGGCCTCATGGCCAGCTTCGTCCTGGCCCGCTACCGGTTCGCCGGGCGCGGCGCGCTGTACGCGCTGTTCGCCGCGGGCCTGATGTTCCCCATGACGGTGGCCATCACGCCGCTGTACATCCTCATCCGCGACCTGGGCCTGATGAACAGCCTGGCCGGCATCGTCCTGCCGCAGATCGCGTTCGCCCTGCCGGTGACCATCATCATCCTGGTGCCGTTCCTCAAGGCCATCCCGGACGAGCTGGAGGAGGCCGCGGCCATCGACGGGGCCAGCCGGCTGGGGTTCTTCTTCCGCATGGTGCTGCCGCTGTCGATCCCGGGCGTGGTCACCACCGGCATCCTGGCGTTCGTCAACAGCTGGAACAGCTACATGCTGCCGCTGTTCATCCTCAACGACGCCGCCAGCTTCACGCTGCCGCTGGGCGTGCAGGCGTTCGCCTCGCAGTACTCGGTGGACACCGCCCGCGTGCTGGCCTTCACGTCGCTGTCGATGATCCCGGCGCTGGTGTTCTTCTCCCTCTTCGAGCGCCGCATCGTCGGCGGCCTGACGGGGGCCGTGAAGGGCTGAGGCGCGCGCACCACCGCACCGGGGCCCCGCAGCAGCGCTGCGGGGCCCCGTCGCGTGCTGGCCCGGGTTCAGCCCGGCCAGCGCGGCAGCAGCACGCCGCCCACCTCGACCGGCTCCGCCGAGGCCACGCCGTCGAGCACGGCCAGGCGCACCGCCTCGGCCGCGGCCGCCTGCAGCCGCACTAGCCGCGCCACCCGCTCACCGCGCTCCCCGGGCCCGGTGGGCAGCGGCACCGCGCCCGTCGCCAGCGCGAAGACGGTGTCGCCGTCGGAGAGGGTGTGCACCGGCTCCAGCGCGCGGGCCAGGCCGTCGTGGGCGGCGGTGGCCGTGCGCGAGGTCTCCGCCGGGTCCAGCGCCGCGTCCGTGGCCACGCACGCCAGCGTGGTGTTCAGCGCCGGGCCCGGCGCGGCGCCCGGCGCGGTGCCCGGCGACGGGTCCGAGCCCAGCGGCGCGCCGGGCACCGCCCCGCCGCGCGCCGCGTCCGGCGCGATCGGCAGCCCGATCGCGTTGACCACCGCGATCGCGCCCACCACGGCGCCGTCCACGCGCAGCGAGGCGGTGCCCACGCCGCCCTTGAACCGGCGGCCGAGGACCGCGCCCGTGCCCGCCCCGACGCTGCCGCGCTGCACGTGCGCGCCCGCCGGCGAGGCCGCCGCGGCCGCCGCCTCGTACCCCATCGCCTCCGTGGGGTGGTGCGTGAAGACCCCGCCGCGGCCGAGGTCGAAGACCGCCGCCGCCGGCACGATCGGCACCACCTCGCCCGGGCCCGGGCCCACCCGGAAGCCGCGCCCGTCCTCGGCGCACCAGCGCTGCACGCCGTGGGCGCTGACCAGGCCGTAGGCGCTGCCGCCGGTGAGGACGACCGCGTCCGCGGTGGGCACCAGGGTGCGCGGGTCCAGCGCGTCCGTCTCGTGCGTGCCCGGCCCGCCGCCGCGCACGTCCACCCCGGCCACCGTCCCCGGCGGGGGCAGGAGCACCGTCACGCCCGTCAGCCACCCGCCGCCGCGGCGGGTGACCTGCCCCACCCGCACGCCCGGCACGTCGGTGATCGAGCCGGCCCCGCTCACGCCGCCCCCCGCGCGCCCCGCGCGCCGAAGCGGCCCGGGGTGGTGCCCAGCACCCGGCGGAAGTGCCGCGTCAAGTGCGGCTGGTCGTGGAAGCCGGCCAGCACCGCCGCCTCGGCCGGGCGGTGCCCGGCCAGCAGCAGCCGCCGCGCCAGGTCCACCCGCCGCGCCGCCAGGTAGGCGTGCGGCGGCATCCCCACGTGCCGGCCGAAGGCGCGCACCAGGTGCGCGGGGGAGGCGCCCAGCTGCGCCGACGCCTCCCGCAGGCCCACCCCGGCCACCACGTGCGCGTCCAGCAGCTCGCGCAGCCGCTCGGCCAGCGGCGCGTCGCGCGGCGCCGGAGCCGGCGCGCGCCCCGCCAGGCGCCGGTGCAGGCCCTGCACGAGCAGCGCCGCGCGCCCGGCCGCCTCCAGCTCCTCCCCGGGTCGCACCAGCGCCGCGTGCAGGGCGGCCACCGCCCGTCGCACGGCCGGGTCCGGCAGGACCGGCTCGTCGACCGCCGCGCCGGCCAGCTCCACCGGCAGCACCCCCGGCTCCAGGTACAGCACGCGCTTGCGGAAGCCGTCCACCGTGGCGGCCCGCCCGTCGTGCGGCACGTGCGGGGGCAGCACCGTCACCGCCGCGCTCGGCGCGCCGCGGTGCCGGCGGTCCAGGTCGTAGCGCACGGCGCCCTCGTCCACGAGCAGCACCGTCCAGGTGCCGTGCACGTGCATCGGGTACGCGTGCCGGGTGAAGCGGGCGTGCAGCACCTCCGCCACGCCCGGCACGTCCGGGCGCCAGCTGCGCGCGACGTCCTGCGCCACGTCCTGCGCCGCGTCCCCCGCCAGCTCGCCGGCCACGTCACGAACGTACAAGACCGGCGGCGGGCGCGACGGCGACGCTGGGCGGGTGGACGACCTGCTGACGACCCCCGACACCCCCGCCGAGCCCGGTGCGCCCGCCGCGGGCCGCACCGCCACCAAGACCGTCGTGCTGCTGCGCGAGGACCTGGCCGCCTGGCAGCGCCTGAACGTCACCGCCTTCCTCGCCGGCGGCGTCAGCGCCGCGCACCCGGAGCTGCTCGGCGAGCCCTACGCCGACGCCGACGGCACCGCCTACCTGCCGCTGCTGGGCCAGCCCGTCGTGGTGCTCGAGGGCGCCCTGGAGGTGCTGCGCGCCGCCCGCGAGCGCGCCGCGCGCCGCGAGCTGCCCACGGCGGTGTTCACCGCCGCCATGTTCACCACCGGCCACGACGCGGCCAACCGCGCCGTGGTCGCCGCCGTGCCCGGCGCCGAGCTCGACCTCGTCGGCATCGCCCTGCACGGCCCGCGCAGCGCCGTGGACAAGGTGGTCAAGGGCTCGCGCCGGCACCCGTGAGGGCGCTGCGGTGCACCGCGGTGCGCGGACCCCGCCCGCAGCGGTGACACTGGTGGGGTGCAGCACGCGCATCCGACCCCTCCCGCCGACCTCGACGACGGGGCGGAGCGCTTCGAGCACCTGCTCGCCCGTGCCGTGCGCCGGGCCGAGCAGGCCGTCTGCGTCGCCGATGTCACCCTGCCCGGCGAGCCGCTGGTGTGGGTCAACGACGCCTTCACCGTCACCACGGGGTACGCCGCGGAGGAGGCGGTGGGGCGCAACTGCCGCTTCCTGCAGGACGGGGTGGAGGAGGCCGGCCTGGACGCGCGCGGGCCGGCCGCGCAGGTGCGCGAGCTGATCCGCCACGGCCGCGGCGGCACCGTCGTCATCCCCAACCGCACCCGCGACGGGCGCGTCTTCCACAACGAGCTCTCGCTCTCACCGCTGGTGGAGCCCGACGGCGGGGTGCGCTACTACGTCGCCGTCCAGCGCGACGTCACCGACCGCGTCGAGGCGCGCGCCGCCCGCGACGCCGCGCAGCGGGCCCGGGACGCCGTGCGCGCCGAGACCGACGCGCTGGCCGACCAGATCCAGCGCACCCTCGTGCCCGCGCACCCGCCGCGGGTGCCCGGCTACGAGGTGGCGATGCGCTACCAGCCGGCCACCCGCGCCGACGGCAGCCGCGGCGAGGTCAGCGGCGACTTCTACGACCTGCTGAGCACCCGCGAGGGCGGCCTGCTCGCCGTCATCGGCGACGTCTCCGGCCGCGGCCCGCGCGCGGCGGCCACCACGACCGCGCTGCGCTGGGCCGCGCGCGGGCTCAGCCGCGCCACCGGCTCCCCGGCGGCGCTGCTCTCCGCGGTGGGCGACGCCGCCGCCGACGCCCTCGATGACCGCTTCGCCACGCTGGCCGCCGTGCGCCTGCCCGCCCGCCCCGACCCGGCCGCCCCGGCGGCCGGCGTGGTGGCGCTCGCCGGGCACCCGCAGCCGGTGCTGCTGCCGGCGGTGGGCGACCCGCGCGCGGTCGGGGTGCCCGGCACGCTCATCGGGCTCTTCGAGGGCGTGGAGACCACCGACGCGCCCGTCGAGCTGGGCCCGGGCGACTCGCTCGTGCTCTTCACCGACGGCGTCACCGAGGCCGCCGACCCCCACCGCCGCCTGCTCGACGACGCCGGGCTGCACGCCGCCCTGGACGCGGTGCGCGAGCGCACCGGGCCCGGCGCGCCCGACCGCGTCGCCGACGCGGTCGTGGCCGCGGTGGCCGCGCACGTGGCCGGCGGGCCCGTCGACGACCTCACGCTCGTGGTCGTGCACGCCACCGCCGCGGCCTGAGCGCCCCGCCGCGGGCGGGGTGCTCGGGCGGGGTGCTCGAGCGGGGCGGCGGGCGGGGTGCTCGGGCGGGGTGCTCGGGCGGGGCGGCGGGCGGGTCAGTCCAGCGCGGGCGCCGGCGCCGGGAGCACCGGCAGCACCGGCACGTCCGGCGCGTCGCGCACGTCGACCCGCGCGCACGTGCCGGCGCCCCCGCGCACGTCGACCCCCTCGCGCACGTCGACCCCCTCGCGCACGTCGACCGGGCGCGCCGGGCCGCGGCTGCGGCGCAGCGCCGCCAGCAGGGCCTCGGTGGCCTCCTCGTCGCCGGCGCAGCGGAAGAGCCCCGCCGTCCACACCCGGGTGGCCGCCTCCTGCTGGTCGTGCCAGGCCAGCTCCTCGCCCAGGGCCAGGTACGCCTCGGCGTCGGCGGGCCGGCAGGCCAGCACCTCCTCGACCAGGGCGAGGGCCTCGCGCAGGTGCCCGCACAGCAGCAGCGCCGAGACGACGTAGCAGCGGGTGTCGGGGGCCACGTGGTCGCCGGTGGCCAGCGCGCGCCGCGCCAGGCGCAGCGAGCGGCGCGCGTCGCCGGCGAAGGCGGCGTGCTCGCTGGCCGCGACCAGCAGGCGCGCCCTCGACACCGAGTCGCCCGGGACGGCCCGGCGCGCCCACGACTCCAGCAGCGACGCGACGGCCCGCTGGCCGGGGGCGTCGGTCGCCGCGCTCAGCTCGACGGCCTCCACGTCGGAGGCGCTCACAGGTGCTCGCACCCCTGCGAAGCTAGTGCGGCGCGCCCGCGCAGTCTCGCCCGCGAGCGCCGCCGCGGCGCGGTTCAACCGTTCGGCGCAGCGCCTCGCGGGGCGCGCCCCTCACGCCCCGCCGGGGACGGTGCCCGCGGGGGCGCCGGTGCCCGCGGGCTCGTCCAGCTCGACGACCACGGGCGCGTGGTCGGAGGCGCCCTTGCCCTTGCGCTCGGCGCGGTCGATCGTCGCCGCCGCGACCCGCGCGGCCAGCGCCGGGGAGCCGAGCACGAAGTCGATGCGCATGCCCTGCCGCTTGGGGAAGCGCAGCTGGGTGTAGTCCCAGTACGTGTAGGTGCCCGGGCCGGGGGCGTGCGGGCGCACCACGTCGGTGAAGCCGGCCGCCTCCAGCGCGCGGAACGCCGCCCGCTCCGGCTCGGAGACGTGGGTGGCGCCCTCGAAGACCGAGGGGTCCCACACGTCCTCGTCGAGGGGGGCGATGTTGAAGTCGCCCACCAGCGCCACCTGCGCGCGCGGGTCGCGCGCCAGCCAGCCGCGCCCGGCGCCCAGCAGCGACTCCAGCCACAGCAGCTTGTACGCGTAGTGCGGGTCGTCCAGGGCGCGGCCGTTGGGCACGTACAGGCTCCACACCCGCACCCCGCCGCAGGTGGCGCCGATCGCGCGCGCCTCGCGCACCGGCGGCGCGCCGAACCCCGGCACGTCGTCGGCGAACGCGGTGCTCACGTCCTGCAGGCCCACGCGCGAGAGCAGCGCCACGCCGTTCCACTGCGAGAGCCCGTGGTGCGCCACCTCGTAGCCGGCGTCGGCGAAGGCCTGCGCGGGGAACTGCTCGTCCTTGCACTTGGTCTCCTGCAGCGCCAGGACGTCGACGTCGCTGCGCTCGAGCCAGGCCAGCACCCGGTCCAGGCGGGCGCGGACGGAGTTCACGTTCCAGGTGGCCAGGCGCACGGCGGGGACGTTACCGCCGCACCGCCCGCCGCACCCGGGGACGGCGCGGGGGACGGCGCGGGGGACGGCGCGGGGGCGGCCGGGGGCCCGCCCGCCAGCGCCTAAGCTCGTGGCCCGTGAGCGCCCCCACCCCCACCCCCGAGCGCGAGCGGCTCGCCGCCCTCATCGCCGAGAAGGCCGTCGTGCACGGCCGCGTCACGCTCTCCAGCGGGGAGGAGGCCGACCACTACGTCGACCTGCGCCGGATCACCCTGGACGGCGAGGCGTCCGCGCTGCTCGGGCCGGTGCTCGTGGACCTCGTGGCCGACTGGGACTTCCAGGCCGTCGGCGGGCTGACGATGGGCGCCGACCCCGTGGCGCTGGCGATGGTGCACGCGGCGAACGCGCGCGGGTGGGCCCAGCGCCACGGCGCCGCGCTGGACGCCTTCGTGGTGCGCAAGTCCGCCAAGGCGCACGGGCTGCAGCGGCGCGTGGAGGGCCCCGACGTCGCCGGCCGGCGCGTGCTGGCCGTGGAGGACACCTCCACCACGGGCGGCTCGGTGCTCACCGCCGTGGAGGCGCTGCGCGAGGCCGGCGCGGAGGTGGTCGGCGTGGCCGTCGTCGTCGACCGCGCCACCGGCGCGCGCGAGCGCGTGGAGGCCCTCGGGCTGCCCTACCGGGCCGCCTTCGGCCTGGCCGACGTCGGCCTGGGCGGCTGAGCGTGGGCACCGCCGGCACCGTCGTCCTGCTCGTCGTCCTGCTCGTCGTGCTCGTCGCCGTCCTGTACGCGGCGGCCACGCGCGCCGCGCTGGTGCGCATGCGCGACCTGGCCGTGGAGGCCGGGGCGCTGGCCGAGCAGCGCCGCACCCGCCTGTCGGAGCTGAGCGTGCACGCCGACGGGCACCCCGACGAGCACACCGCGCGCGCCATCGCCGACGCCGAGCACCGCCTGGCCGGCGACCTCGCCTTCCACGGCGCGGCCGTGCGCGCCTACGACGAGCGGCTGGCCCGCGTGCCGGCCTCCTGGGTGGGGGCCCTGACGGGCCTGCACCCGATGGGCGCCGCCGCCGACCGCGAGCGCTGAGGGCCGCGCGCTGGACGCCGGGGCGCCCCGCGAGGTGCCGCCGCTGCCGCCCGCGCTGACGGCCGTGGTGCCGCGGCTGCGCTGCCCGGTGTGCGCGCGGCCGCTGGCGGTGGACGGGCGGCGGCTGACCTGCGCCGCCGGGCACGGCGTCGACGTCGCCCGCCAGGGCTACGTCAACCTCGCCGTGGGCGCCCGCGCGCGCTCGGGCGACACCGCCGGCATGGTCGCCGCCCGCGCGCGCTTCCTCGACGCCGGGCACTACGCGCCGGTGTCCGCGGCGCTGGCGCAGCTGGCCGCCGAGCTGGTGCCCGCGGCCCGCTTCGCCGTGGACGTCGGCGGCGGCACCGGTCACCACCTGGCCCGCGTGCTCGACGCGCTGCCCGCCGCGGACGGCGCGTGCCTGGACAGCTCCGCGCACGCGCTGCGCCGGGCGGCGCGCGCGCACCCGCGGTCCGCCGCCGTCGGCGCCGACGCCTGGCGCGCGCTGCCCCTGGCCGGCGGCTGCGCGGACCTGGTCACCACCGTCTTCGCCCCGCGCGCGGCCGCCGAGGTCGCCCGGGTGCTGCGCCCGGGCGGCACCTGGGTGGTGCTGACCCCGCGGCCCGACCACCTCGCGCAGGTGCGCGCGGCGCTGGGGATGCTCGGCGTGGACGGGCGCAAGGACGAGCGCCTGGCCGCGGACCTGGCCGCCCTGGCCCCGGCCGCGGTGCGCGAGCTGTCGGTGGTGCGCCCGCTCGGGCGCGCGGCGCTGCGCGACCTGGTGCTCATGGGCCCCAGCGCCCACCACGTGCGGGAGGCCGACCTCGACGAGCGCCTGGCGCGGCTGCCGGAGGTCGTCGACGTCACCGTCGCGGTGCGCCTGACGGCCGTGACCCGCCCCGCCTGACGCCCGAGCACCCGCCCGCCGGGCCCCGGGCGGGTCGCGGCGGGCGGGTCGCGGTGGGCGGGTCGCGGCGGGCGGGTCCTCAGCGCGCGCGGGCCGCCCGGCGGCGGCGCAGCGCCCCGACCACGGGGGCGACGACGGAGAGCACGACGGCGGTGCCGGCGATCGCGTAGGCCAGGTCGCGGATCCACGGCAGGTCCTCGGCGGCGTAGCCGGCCAGCACGAGCAGCGCCCCCCACGTCAGCGCGCCGACGACGTTGGCGGTGGCGAAGGCCGCGTAGGGCATGACGGCGGTGCCGGCGATGATCGGCGTGAAGGCGCGCAGCCAGGGGATGTAGCGGCAGCCGACCACGGCCCACCAGCCGTAGCGGGCGTAGAAGGCCTCCGCGCGCGGCAGGTGGTGCGCGGCCCGGCCGGCGCGCTTGAGCAGCCAGGGCCGGCCCAGGCGCCGCCCGGACCAGTACCCCACGGTGTCGCCGAGGACCGCCGCGAGCGTCACGCCCACCACGAGCACCCCCAGCGACAGCGGGCTGCCCTCGCGGCCGGCGATCAGGCCCGCGGAGAAGAGGACCGTGCTCCCGGGCAACCAGAAGCCGACGAGCGTGCCAGTCTCGGCGAAGACGATGCCGAAGACGAGCGCGTACACGCCCAGCGCGCCGAGGTGGTCCAGTTGCGGGTCGGCGAGCTGCGACAGCCAGTCGGACACCCCCCGATCCTCCCAGGCGCCCGCGAGCGCGCCTCCTCAGCCGGTGGCGGGCGGCGCGGGCGGCGGCTCGTCGGCCAGCGCGGCCAGGCGCTCGCGCTCGGCGGGGTCGAGCCGGCGGGGGCGGCCGGCGGCGAAGTCGTAGGACACGCACGTGGTGCTCGCGCGCACGTAGGTGCGCGGCTCGCCCACGGCGGGCGGGTCCGGCTCGAGGACCTCGCAGCGCACCCGGAAGCTGGCCCCGCCGACGTCCTCGACCCACAGGTCCACCGCGACGGGGGCGGTGCGGTAGTCCAGCGGCCGCAGGTAGTCGACCTCGTGGCGGGCCACGACGGTGCCGGTGGCCAGCAGCGTCGGGGAGCCCTCGGCGCCGCTGACCCCGAAGGCGCGCACGCGCGCCTCCTCCAGCAGCCGCAGGACCTCCACGTTGTTCACGTGGCGGTAGGCGTCCATGTCGCCCCACCGCAGGGACAGCAGCTGGCGCGAGCGCGGCACGGCGCCACCCTGCCAGGGCGGCTCAGCGGCTCCGGCGGGGGGCCTCGCGCGGGGCCTCGTCCACGCGCAGGACCTTCTGCTGCGGCAGGGCGGCGGCCGTGGCGCGGCGCTGCTTGCGGCGGGCGCTGAGGGCCTCCAGCGCGACCGGCAGCACGGAGATCGCCACGAGGAGCAGCAGGCCCAGCTCGATGTTCTCGCGGATCAGCGGAACGCCGCCGAGCAGGTAGCCCAGCAGCGTCACGCCGGTGCCCCACAGCACCGCGCCGATGCCGGAGAAGACCAGGAAGGTGCGCCGCGGCATGCGCCCGGCGCCGGCGGCGACGGTGATGAAGGTGCGCACCACGGGCACGAAGCGGGCCAGGACGATCGCGCGCGGGCCGTGGGTGGCGAAGAACTGCTGGGTGCGCTCGACGTGGGTGCGCTTGAAGACGCGCGAGCCGGGGCGGTCCAGGACCGCCGGGCCGGCCTTGCGGCCGATCTCGTAGCCGCACGCGTTGCCCAGGAACGCGGCGGCGGACAGGACCAGGCACACCGTCCACAGCGCGTGCGGCACGTGGCCGTCGTGGGTGAAGAGCCCCACGGTGAACAGCAGCGAGTCGCCGGGCAGGAAGAAGCCGATGAGCAGGCCGCACTCGGCGAAGACGATGGCCGCCGCCCCCCACAGCGCCGCGGCGCCGAGGGTGTCCAGCAGGGAGGTGGCCTCGAGCCAGTGCGGCAGCACCGCGGGGGCGGTGGCGGGCAGCGAGGCCGACAGCTCGGCGAGGAGGGGCACGTGGCCCAGGGTAGGCCGGGCCGCGGGGCTGCCGGCACCGTCCGGGCCCAGGATCAGCCGAGGGGCGGAGGCGCTCGCCCCCGGACGGCAGCACCCTGCGACCTCGGGGGGATGCGCGCGCGCCCGCGGCGCCCCCCGAGCGGGTCGGGGCGCCGCGGGCGCGGGCGGCTCAGACGGTGCGGGCCGTCGGGTCCCAGTCCGCCGGCAGCGGCTCGGCCGCCTCCACCGTGCTGGTGACCTCGACGAACTCGCGGCGCTGGATCGACTCGTCGATGGAGACGAGCACGTCCACGACGTGGTGGGCCAGCGCGCCCTGCACGCGGTGCGGGCGCCCGGCGCGGATCGCCCGGGCCATCTCCAGCACGCCCGTGCCGCGGGTGGAGGTGGCCTTCGTGGAGGCCAGCAGCTCCCACTCCTCCGAGCCGGTGCGCCGGATGCGCACGTCGCCGTCGAAGTTGTTCGGGTCGGGCACCTCCAGGGTGGCCTCCGTCCCGGTGATCTCCACGAAGCCGTGCCGCTGCAGCGGGGAGTCGAAGCTGAGGGTGCTCTGCGAGCTCTGCCCGCTCTCGAACTGCGCCAGCGCGCTGACGTGGGTGGGCACCGTGACGTCGAAGCTCTCGCCGGCCCTGGGCCCGGAGCCGATGACGCGGGAGGCGCGGGACTTCGAGCCCAGGGCGGCGACGGCGGCCACCGGCCCGAACGCCTGCACCAGGAGGGTGAAGTAGTACGGGCCGATGTCGAACAGCGGCCCGGCGCCGGTCTGGAAGAGGAACGCCGGGTTGGGGTGCCAGGACTCCGGGCCGGGGGACTGCATGAGGGTCAGCGCGCTCAGCGGGGTGCCGATGTCGCCGCGGTGGATGGCCGCCAGCGACGCCTGCAGGCCGGCGCCGAGGAAGGTGTCGGGCGCGCAGCCCAGCCGCACCCCGGCCTCCTCGGCCGCGGCGATCAGCTGCCGGCCGCCCTCGCGGTCCAGCGCGACGGGCTTCTCGCTCCACACGTGCTTGCCGGCGGCGATGGCCTGCAGCGAGACGTCCACGTGCGCCGAGGGGACCGTCAGGTTGATCACGACCTCGACGTCGTCGTTCTCCAGGACCGCGTCGATGCCGCCGTGGTGGGGCACGCCGTGCGCCTCGGCGCGCGCCCGGGCCGCCTCGGGGAAGAGGTCGCCGATGGCGTGCACGCGCACGTCGGGGAAGCTGGTGAGGTTCTCCAGGTAGGTGCCGGAGATGACGCCGGCGCCGATGACGCCGATGCCCACCGGGCCGGTGCGGGGCTCGGGCGCGCTCACGCCTGCACCCCCGCGCCGGTCAGGTACGCGTAGCCGCCGGCCACGGCGTCGAAGACGTCGCCGCTGGTGTCGTCGAGCTCGACGACGCCCAGGCGCACCGAGGAGGAGGCCGCGACGATGCCGGCGACGTCCAGGGAGCCGGCGCCCAGGGCGACCTGCTGCTTGGTGTCGCGGGTGCCGTCGCCGTCCTTCAGGTGCACGGCCTGCACGCGCTCGCCGAGGCGGCCGAGCAGCGCGACGGGGTCCTGCCCGCCGACGGCCACCCAGTAGGTGTCCACCTCCAGGGCGACGGCGTCGTCGAGGTGCTCGGCGAGCACCTCCAGGGCGGTGCGCCCGCCGATGAGGTTCTCCAGCTCGAACCAGTGGTTGTGGTAGCCGATGGTCACGCCCGCGTCGGCGGCGCGGCGCGCGGCGGCGTTGAGCTCGGCGGCCACCGCGGCGACGTCCTCGGCGGTGGTCCAGCGCGCGGGGTCGACGAACGGCTCCACCACGAGCGTGGTGCCCGTGGTGGCGGCCGCGGCGAGGACCTGCTCGACGTCCTGGCCGACGATGCCGGCGTGGGTGCTGGGGGCGCTCAGGCCGTGGGCGGCCAGCGCGGGGGCGAGCTTCGGCGCCCACTCGACCAGGCCGAAGGGCTCCACGTTGCGGAAGCCGATGCCCGCCAGGCGGGCCAGGGTGCCGTCGGTGTCGGCCGCGAGCGCGTCGCGGACCGTGTACAGCTGCACGGAGATCTTGTCGGTGTCGAGCACGTCGTCCTCTCGGGTCCTCGCGGGGCCCGGCTCGGCCGTCGGGCCCCGCGGGCGACGCTGCACCGAACCGGTTCAGCACACCGTAGGGGTCCGGGCGGCCCGCGCGCCAGCCCCCCGCGCCGCCCCTCGGCGCCCGTCCCCGCGCCGCTGCCGGGGCGCCGGCCGCGGCGGTTACCGTCGGGGCGTGACCGCGGACCTGACCGGCGACGAGCTGCGCTTCCTGCAGGAGACCTTCGAGCTGGCGCGCGAGGGCGGCACCGCCGCGCTGGCCGAGCGCCTCGACCTCGGCGTGCCGGTGGACCTGACGAACTCCTCGGGCGACACCCTGCTGCTGCTGGCGGCGTACCACCGCCACGAGGGCACGGTGCGGATGCTCCTCGACCGCGGCGCGGACCACTCCCGCGTCAACGACAAGGGCCAGACGGCGCTGGGCGCGGCCGTCTTCCGCCAGGACGAGCCCGTCGTGCGCGCGCTGCTGGCCGCCGGGGCCGACCCGGAGCTGGGCCGGCAGTCGGGGGTGGCCGTCGCGCAGGTCTTCGAGCTGCCGCACATGCTGGCGCTGCTGCGCGAGGGCTGACGCACCTGCGGCGCGCTGCCGCTGGCCGGACCGCACCTGCGGCGCCTAGCCTGCCGTGGTGCCGCACTACCGGATCCGCGAGGTCGCCGGGCTGCTCGGCGTCTCCGACGACACCGCGCGCCGCTGGGTCGACTCCGGCGCCCTGCCCGCCGAGCGCGACGGCGCCGGCCGCCTCGTCGTGGACGGCGCCGCGCTGGCCGCCTTCGCCGTCGGCCACGCCGGCGCCGCCGCACCCGACAGCACCGGCGTGGCGCGCTCGGCGCGCAACAGCTTCGCCGGCGTGGTCACCCGCGTGGTCGCCGACGGGGTGATGGCGCAGGTGGAGGTGCAGTCCGGCCCGCACCGCGTGGTGTCCCTGATGAGCCGCGAGGCCGCCGAGGAGCTGGGCCTGCAGCCGGGCAGCCGCGCCACCGCCGTCGTCAAGGCCACCGCCGTGGTCGTCGAGACGCCCGCCGGGCGCGCGTGAGGACCGCGCCGGCCGCCGCCGCGCTCGCGCTGCTGCTCGCGCTCGCCGGGTGCTCCGGCGCGGACGGCGCGGACGGCGCGCAGCGGCGCACCCTGACCGTCTTCGCCGCCGCCTCGCTGCAGGGGGTGTTCACCGACCTCGCCGCCGGCTTCGAGCGCGAGCACCCCGGCGTGGACGTCGCGCTCAGCTTCGCCGGCTCCTCGGACCTGGTCGCGCAGGTCGAGCAGGGCGCCCCGGCCGACGTCCTGGCCACCGCCGACGAGGCCACCGCCGCGCGCGCGGCCGGCGCCGGGCTGCTGGCCGGCGAGCCGGAGGTGTTCGCCACCAACGTCCTGGCGGTGGCCACCCCCGCGGGCAACCCCGCCGGCGTCACCTCCTTCGCCGACCTGGCCCGCCCGGGGCTGGCGGTGGTGGTGTGCGCCCCGCAGGTGCCCTGCGGGGCCGCCACCGAGCGCGTCGAGCGCTCCACCGGCGTGCAGCTCTCGCCCGTCAGCGAGGAGCCCTCGGTCACCGACGTGCTGGGCAAGGTCACCACCGGCGAGGCCGACGCGGGCGTCGTCTACGCCACCGACGTCGCCCGCGCCGGCGAGGCCGTCACCGGCGTGCCCCTGCCCGAGGCGGCCGGGGAGGTCAACGCCTACCCCGTCGCGGTCGTGCGCGGGGCCGTGCAGGCGGAGCTGGCCGGGCGGTTCGTCGACGCCGTCACCGGCCCGGCCGGGCGCTCGGCGCTGACCGCCGCCGGCTTCGGGGTGCCGGCCGGGTGAGCCGCTCCGCCCGCCGCGCAGCCCGCCGCTCCGCCCGCCGCGCCGGCGCCCCGGCGGGCGGCGCCCTGCCGGCGTGGGTGCTCGTGCCCGCCGCCGCCGGGCTGCTGCTCGTCCTGGTGCCGCTGGTCGCCGTCGTCGCCCGCGTGGACTGGTCGCGCTTCGGCGCGCTGGTCACCTCCCCCTCCTCCCTGGCGGCGCTGCGCCTGAGCCTGCTGACCGCCTCGGCGAGCACCGCGTGCTGCCTGCTGCTGGGCGTGCCGCTGGCGCTGGTGCTGGCGCGCGGGCGCTTCCGCGGCCTGCGCGTGCTGCGCTCGCTGGTGCTGCTGCCGCTGGTGCTGCCGCCCGTGGTCGGCGGCCTGGCCCTGCTCAGCGCGCTGGGCCGGCAGGGCCTGCTGGCCCCCGTGCTGGAGGTGCTCGGCGTGCGGGTGGCCTTCACCACCGCCGCCGTCGTGCTGGCCCAGGCGTTCGTGGCCATGCCGTTCCTCGTGCTGAGCACCGAGGGGGCGCTGCGCACCGCCGGGGAGCGCTACGAGCGCGTCGCGGCCACCCTGGGCGCCCGGCCCGGCCGGGTGCTGCTGCGCGTGACGCTGCCGCTGGTCGCCCCCGGCCTGGCCTCCGGCGCGGTGCTGGCCTTCGCCCGCTCCCTGGGCGAGTTCGGCGCCACCCTGACCTTCGCCGGCAGCCTGGAGGGCGTCACCCGCACCCTGCCGCTGGAGGTGTACCTGCGCCGCGAGAGCGACCCGGACGCCGCGGTGGCCCTGTCGCTGCTGCTCGTGGCCGTCAGCGTCGTGGTCGTCGTGGGCGTGCGCGGACGGCGCGGCGTGCAGGCGTGGTGAGCGCGTGAGCGCGGCGGGCGCGGCGGGCCTGCGCGTCGCGGTGCGGCACGCCCCGCGTGGCCTGGACGTCGCGCTGGACGTCCCGCCCGGGCAGGTGCTCGCCGTGCTGGGTCCCAACGGGGCGGGCAAGTCCACGCTGCTGGACCTGCTGGCCGGCCTGCTGCGCCCCACCGGCGGGTCCGTGGCTCTGGACGGGCGCGTGCTGGCCGCCGCCGGCCCGGGCCGGCCGGTCTTCGTGCCCGCCCACCGCCGCGGGGTGGCCCTGCTCGCGCAGGACCCGCTGCTCTTCCCGCACCTGAGCGCCGCCGCCAACGTCGCCTTCGGCCCGCGCAGCGCCGGCGCCGGGCGCCGCGAGGCGCGCGAGCGCGCCGCGCGCTGGCTCCGGGCCGTCGGCGCCGCGGACCTGGCCGAGCGCCGCCCGCGCCGGCTCTCCGGCGGGCAGGCCCAGCGCGTGGCGCTGGCGCGGGCGCTGGCCACCCGCCCGCGGCTGCTGCTGCTCGACGAGCCGCTGGCCGCCCTCGACGTCGCCGCCGCCCCGCAGGTGCGGCGGGTGCTGCGCGCGGTGCTGCGCGAGGGCGCGCACCCCGAGCGCCCCGGCGCGAGCGTGCTCGTCACCCACGACCTGCTCGACGTGCTCGCCCTGGCCGACCGGGTCGCCGTCCTGCACGAGGGCCGCCTCGCCGAGCACGGCACCGTGCACGAGGTGCTCACCGCGCCCCGCAGCGCGTTCGCGGCCCGCCTGGCCGACCTGGTCCTGCTGAGCGGGCGCGCCACCGCCGGCGGGCTGCGCACCGACGACGGCGCGACGCTCGCCGGCGTGCTCGACGACGGCCTGGCGCCGGGGGAGCCGGCCGTGGCGGTCCTGGACCCCGCGGACGTCGAGGTGCACCCGGCCGGGGGGGGGGGGGGGGGGGGGGGGGGGGGGGGGGGGGGGGGGGGGGGGGGGGGGGGGGGGGGGGGGGGGGG